>NZ_JBCLUZ010000014.1:0-29037 GCF_039548395.1 Luteimonas changyuni | reverse complement strand
CTGCGACGTCGAAACCCGGCGGACCGTCAACCGGCATAGCCACGCCACGGTCACGGCTACGCCCACGAGCACGAGCACGGACAAGAGCGCCCGCTCTTGATCTCCGTCCCGAAGCCAAGAAGGCATAGCCACGCCACGGTCACGGCTACGCCCACGAGCACGAGCACGGACAAGAGCGCCCGCTCTTGATCTCCGTCCCGAAGCCAAGAAACTCCAAGGCCCGTCCCGTGCACAGGGGGTGTGCGTACAGCCGGCCATGGATGGCCGGCGGCCGGCCTTGGGAGCAGGACGCGGACAGGCCGGGGGAGTACACCCCCTGTGCACGGGACGGGCAGCGCGCATCCCAACGGAGCAGCTCCCGACCCCACTGTCGCGTCACCCCGAGCTTTAAAAAAAACCGGCACTTCGCCGGGCCGGCCGTACACCCCCCCCTCAATCGGGAGAAGATCCTGAAATTTCCTGTTGACAGGAAAATGAGAATCATTAGCATTGACACTTCCCATCGATGAGGAGCAATCAATGCTTGCCTCCCGCGCCCACCCGTCCGGCTTCGACAGCGCCACCGAAGTGCCCTCCTGCGAGACGCCGCCGGCCGACGACACTCATCACGGGGAAGTTGACAGCGTCCTCCTGCTGCATGGCCAGCGCGAAGTGCTCATCCGCCATGGCAGCGAGGTCTATCGCCTCCGCCATACGCGCAACGACAAGCTGATCCTGACCAAGTAGCACCGCACGCGGCCGGACCCCGGCCGCCCATTCCCCAAGGCTGCAAGCCCCGGCCGCTGCCGGACGCCAGCTCGCCTCGTGCCTCCAGAGAGCCCACGATGCGATCCACCCCCCTTTTCCTGGCCATTGGCCTGCTGCTGCCTGCCTTCGCGCAGGCGGAACCCACGCCCGCCGTCGAATTCGACCGCATCGTGGTCACCGCCACCCGCACCGAGCGCGTGGTTGCCGACGTGCCGAACACCGTCGATGTCATCGACCGCGAGCGCATGGACGAGCTGCTGGTGCGCGACCTGGAAGATCTGTTCCGCTACGAGCCCGGCATTACCGTGGGCTCCGGCTTCGGACGGTTCGGTATCGGCGACATCCGCATCCGCGGCCTTGGCGGCAATCGCGTGCGCATCCAGACCGACGGCATCGCAGTCCCGGATGCCTTCTCGATCGGCAGCTACTCCAACGCCAACCGCAACTTCGTCGACCTCGACACGCTCAAGCGCGTCGAGGTCGTGCGCGGCCCCGGCAGTTCGCTGTACGGCTCGGACGCGCTGGGCGGCGTCGTGTCCTTCATCACCAAGGACCCCCTGGACTACCTGGCGGAAGGCAAGGATGCGTACTTCGGCTTGCGCATCGGCCATGAAAGCGACTGGGACGGCCTGTCGGGCGGCGCCACGGCGGCTTTCGGCGGCGAGCGCTGGTCGGCATTGGTCGCGGCCAGCCATCGCCAGGGCAGGGAGCCGGAGAACCGGGGCGAGGCCGGTGGCGTTGGCGACGCGCGCACGCTGCCCAATCCGCAGGATCGCGACGGCCGCAGCCTGCTGGCCAAGCTGGTGTTCGCGCCCGGCACGGACCAGCGCTTCAAGCTGACCGTGGAAGGCAACGAGGATGCCACCGACACCGACGTCTACACCTCGCGCGGCCCGCAGGGATTCACCGGCGCGTACAACGATCGCGTGCTGGCGCGCGATCACCAGACGCGGGCGCGCGTCGCCTTCGGCCACGAGATGGACGCAACCGGCTCCGGTTTTGCCGACAGCCTGGACTGGCAGGTCTACCGCCAGGACAGCGAAACCACGCAGCACACCGTGGAGGAGCGCACGCTCGCCGCGCCGACCTTCAGCGACATCCGCGAGCGCGAGTTCAATTTCGACCAGCGCGTGTACGGCCTGCAGGTGAACGCCCGCAAGGGCTTCGGCACCGGCAGCGTGCGCCACGAGCTGGCCTACGGCCTGGACGCGTCACGCACCCGCACGCGGCAGAAGCGCGACGGTCTGCGGATGTTCCCGATCACCGGCGTCGAGACGCCGGTGATGCTGCCCGACGTGTTCCCGGTGCGCGACTTCCCCAACAGCCGCACCACCAACGTCGCCCTGTACCTGCAGGACGAGATCAGCTTCGCCGGCGGCGCGTTCCGCCTGATCCCGGCCTTGCGCGTGGACCACTACGAACTCCAGCCGGAGGTCGACAACATCTTCGCCGAGGACAACCCGGGCATGGCGCTCGGCAAGCTTTCCGAGACCCAGGTGTCGCCGAAGCTCGGCGCGGTCTGGCATTTCTCCGTCGACTGGTCGCTGTTTGGCGGCTATTCCCGCGGCTTCCGCGCGCCGCCTTACAACGACGTCAATATCGGTTTCACCAACGTGATGTTCGGCTACACCGCGATCGCCAATCCGGACCTGCTCCCGGAGACCAGCGACGGGTTCGAGGCCGGGCTGCGTTTCAACGGCGGTGCGGTCTACGCCAGCGTGTCGGGCTACTACAACCGGTACGACGATTTCATCGAGTCGCTGGCCTTCACCGGTTTCAACGAGCAGGGCCTGATGGTGTATCAGTCGCGCAATGTGTCCGAGGCGACGATCCACGGCATCGAGCTCAAGGCCGGCGTCGACCTGGGCCGGTTGTCGCCTGGCTGGGACGGCTGGTCGCTGCGCGGCGCCGCGGCCTGGTCGCGCGGCGAGGACGAGACCAGCGGCCAGCCGCTGGAGAGCATCGATCCGCTGACCGCGTCGCTGGGCGTGGCCTGGCGCGGTGAGCAATGGGGCGCCGAACTCGCCGGCCGCTTCGTCGGCCGCCGCGACCGCCTGCCGGACGCGCCCGTGGGCAGCGAGTACTTCGAAAGCCCGGGCCATGGCGTGCTCGACCTGCTTGCGCACCGGGAGTTCGGGCCAGGCGCGCGGCTGGACCTGGGCGTGTTCAACCTCACCGACCGCAAGTACTGGGGAGCCGGCGCGCTGCCGCTGGTATCGGGAACCAGCAGCTCTATCGACCGTTACAGCGCGCCGGGGCGCAACTTCGCCGTCAACTTCGCGGTGGAGTGGTAGCCATGGCGCTGCCGCCACGGGCCGGTCGCGGTATCCCCGGAGCGGTCCGGGACAACGTCATTCCACTTTAGGTTAGAACCGGGAGCGCAAGCGTGAGATCGCAAACCACCATTTTCCTTCTCCTTTTTGCCGCGACGGGCATGGCGTCGGCACAACAGGCGGAGCCGCGCGCTGCCGACCCCGCCGCCGACCGCGCGGCCATCCTCGGCATGCTCGGCGAGTACGACGTCGACTTCGCCTTCGACGAAACCGTGCTGCTGGCGCCAGGCTACGAGCGCGCCCCCGCCAAGCGCAGCGGGGGCAGCGAGGTCGTGATCCTGGTCGAGGACAGCGTGGCTGCCGACGGCACGCCGTCGCGCATCGTGCTGCAGCACATCCTGGTCGACCCGAAGAGCGGGCACGTCACCAAGCACTGGCGGCAGGATTGGATCTACGAGGCCGAAGAACGCTTCGAGTTCAGCGCCGACCAGACCTGGCAGGTGCGCGTGATCCCGGAGGAGAAGACCCGGGGCGCCTGGACGCAGTGCGTGTACGAGGTCAGCGACGCGCCGCGCTACTGTGGCACCGGCCGTTGGAGCCACAGGTACGGCGTCGCCACCTGGACCTCGGACCGCAGCTGGCGGCCGCTGCCGCGGCGCGAGTACACCAAGCGCTCCGACTACAACGCGCTGAACGTGGAGAACCGCCACACCATCGTGCCCGGCGGCTGGACCCACGAGCAGGACAACACCAAGACCCTGCGTGCCGCTGACGGCTCGACCGTGCGCACCATCGCGCGCGAATACGGCTTCAACGACTATCGCAAGGACACCGACGTCGACTTCACCCGGGCGCATGACTACTGGAAGGCGACCGCCGGCTACTGGGGGCGCGTGCGGCAGCGCTGGGACAGCTTCCTGGTCGAAGGCCACGGCCTGCACATGAAGACCGATGTCGATGGCATGGCGCTGATCATGCCCTTGTTCACCCAGGCCGAAGAGGTGCAGGAAGGCAGGGACGTACCGGACTCCGCGATTGACGCTGCCTTCGCCGAATGGGTGGAGCCGGTGCCTGCCGGGGCCGTGGCCGCGACGCGCTGAAACGCCCCGTTCTTCCCTCCGGGCGGTCACAGTGGCCGCCCACCCCGCGTCTATACTCGAGACCAATGACTGGGGAGAGCGTGGAATGTCCGGAGGAACCTTCATCGCGGCCGTACTGGTGGTCGCATTCATCATCTTTTTCTTCAAGATGGTGCGCATCGTGCCGCAGGGCTTCGAGTGGACCGTCGAGCGCTTCGGCAAGTACACCCATACGCTGTCGCCCGGACTGCACCTGCTGATCCCGGTGATGCAGGCCGTGGGCCGCAAAGTCAACGTCATGGAACAGGTGCTCGACGTGCCCTCGCAGGACGTGATCACCAAGGACAACGCCGTGGTCAAGGTCGACGGCGTGGTGTTCTTCCAGGTGCTGGATTCGGCCAAGGCCGCCTACGAGGTCTCGAACCTCGAGATCGCGACCATCGCGCTGGTGCAGACCAACATCCGGACCGTGATCGGCTCGATGGACCTGGACGAGTCGCTGTCCAACCGCGAGACGATCAACGCGCAGCTGCTCAACGTGGTCGATGCCGCCACCAACCCGTGGGGGATCAAGGTCACGCGAATCGAGATCCGCGACATCCAGCCGCCGCGCGACCTGATCGACTCGATGGCACGGCAGATGAAGGCCGAGCGCGAACGGCGCGCGGTGATCCTGGAAGCGGAGGGCCACCGCAGCTCCGCGATCCTGCGTGCCGAAGGCGAGAAGCAGGCGGCGATCCTGGAGGCCGAGGGCGAGCGCGAAGCCGCCTACCGCGAGGCCGAGGCGCGCGAGCGCCTGGCCGAGGCCGAGGCCAAGGCCACCGAGATGGTGTCCAATGCGATCGCCGCCGGCGACGTGCAGGCGATCAACTACTTCATCGCGCAGAAGTACGTCGAGGCGTTCAAGGAGCTGGCGACCGCGTCCAACGCCAAGTTCGTGATGATGCCGATGGAAACCAGCGGCATCATCGGCTCGATCGCCGGCATCGCCGAGCTTGGCAAGGAGGCGCTCGGCAAGCAGCAGGTGGAGACCCGCCGGCGCGTCGACGCCGCACAGCGCCCGGAAGGCTGAGCCATGGCGTGGAGCATGAACACCACCGCATGGGCCGCGATCGCACTGGTTCTGATCGCCGCTGAAACCTTCATTCCCGGCGCCTTCCTGCTGTGGATGGGCATCGCCGCCGCGATCGTATGGCTGGTCGTGCTGGTGGCGCCCGGCCTGGGGCTGCTGGCGCAGGTCGTGCTGTTCGCGGCGCTGAGCGTGGTCGCCGTGCTCGCCTACCTGAAGTGGGGCCGGGGTCGCGAGCGGCCGAGCGACCGGCCGTTGCTCAACCGGCGCGCCGAGCAGCTGGTCGGGCGCGTGGTCGCGCTTGACCGCGCGATCGAGGGTGGGCGCGGGCGGGTGAAGCTGGACGATTCGTATTGGGTCGTCAGCGGCCCGGAGCTCGAAGCCGGCGTGCGCGTGCGCGTCATCGGCGCCAACGGGATGGTGCTCGAGGTCCGCGGCATCGACTGATCGGGGGTGTGGGGGCACCCCGGCTCGGCGATAATGACGGACCGTATGCCAGGAGCCAGCCGCCGATGACCCGCAAGACGATCCTCAACGACTCCCATCGCGCACTCGGCGCGAAGATGGTGGACTTCGGCGGCTGGGACATGCCGCTCAACTATGGTTCGCAGATCGAGGAGCACCATGCGGTGCGCCGCGGTGCCGGCATGTTCGATGTCTCGCACATGACCGTGGTCGACCTGCACGGCGGGCGCGTGCGCGACTTCCTGCGCAAGCTGGTCGCCAACTCGGTCGACAAGCTCAAGGTCCAGGGCAAGGCGCTCTACACCTGCATGCTCGACGAGCAGGGCGGGGTGATCGACGACCTGATCATCTACTACCTCGGCGAGGACTTTCATCGGCTGGTGGTCAATGCAGCCACGCGCGACAAGGACCTGGCATGGATCAATGCCCAGGCCGAAGCCTTCGGCGTCGAGGTCCGGGTGCGCGATGACCTGGCGATCATCGCCGTACAGGGCCCGCAGGCGCGCGACAAGGTGCTGGGCCTGGTGCACGGGGATGACCGCGCCGCTGCCGGCAAGCTGGCCAAGTTCGCCAGCCGCGACGTCCGCTCGGTCGACGGCGCGCCGCTGTTCATCGCGCGCACCGGCTACACGGGCGAAGACGGCTTCGAGGTCGTGCTGCCGCAGGAGCACGCCGTGGCGTTCTGGGACGCGCTGGTCTCGGCGGGCGTCACGCCAGCAGGCCTGGGTTCGCGCGACACCCTGCGCCTGGAAGCAGGGCTGCCGCTGTACGGCCAGGACATGGATGAGTCGGTCACGCCTTACGAAGCCGGCCTGGGCTGGACCGTGGCGCTGGACGAGGGTCGCGACTTCAACGGTCGTGCCGTGCTCGAGGCGCAGCGCGACCGCGGCGACGCGCGCCAGATCGTCGGCCTGGTGATGGATGAGAAGGGCGTGCTGCGCCACGGCCAGAAGGTGCTCGCGGCGAGCGGCGAGGGCGAAATCCTCTCCGGCACCTTCGCCCCGACGCTTGGCAAGTCGATCGCCCTGGCCAGGATTCCCGCCGGCGAGGCAGGCGACGTGCGCGTCGACATTCGCGGCCGCGAGGTTCCGGTGCGCGTGGTCGCCTACCCGTTCGTGCGCGACGGCAAGGCCCGCGAGGGCATTTGATTTCCACCCCGGGCGCTTCGCTACACTAGCCACCCACCCCAGCCACGCTGTTTCCGGAGTACCAGCAATGAGCGATATCCCCGGCGATCTGAAATTCATGAAGTCCCACGAGTGGGCCCGCGTCGAAGGTGACGGCAAGGTCACCGTCGGCATCTCCGACCATGCCCAGGGCCTGTTGGGCGACCTGGTCTACGTCGACCTGCCCGGCGTTGGTGACAGCGTCCAGGCAGGCGTCGGCTGCGCCGTCCTGGAGTCGGTCAAGGCGGCGTCCGACATCTACGCACCGGTGTCCGGCACGATCGTCGAGGTCAACTCGGCGCTGGCCGACACGCCGGAGACGATCAATGAAGACGCCTTCGGCGAAGGCTGGCTGTTCGTGATCGAGGCGAGCGAACCGGACCAGGTGGACGAGCTGCTTGCACCGGACGATTACGCCGCCCTGATCGAGGGCGACGACTGACGCATGCATCGCGCGCGATGCGCGGCATCGTCTTATGGAACGCCGGGCAATGCCCGGCGTTCCTGTTTGCGGACGCTTGAAATGGTCGCCGGGGGCTCGCGCACTTCCGCGCAAAACGGTCACTGCCGCGCCACCAACGGCGTCTTCGCGTCGTGCGCGTACACAAGGCCTGCACACCGACGAAGCGGTTGCCGGCATCGTGTCGATGCATGTCGCGTGTTTCGCCGCGTGCGTCGACAATCCGCGGGCGTCCTTCCGATACCGCTTAAAACAAGTGCTTTCGCGCGTGCCTCTCGAAGCCTGTGAAATGCTGGTCGCGAACTTGCCGCGTCTGCATGGGTGGCTTGCAGCGCCAACGGTGGCGAGCCGGGCGCCTGCTTGCCGGCCCGCACGCGACGACGGGTGTTGACAGGAAAAAAAAGCGTGATTAGGTTTCGGCACAACAACACGATGGTCACAGAAGAGAGTGAGTGCGACCCGGACAACAACGCGTGACACAACTCGGTCCTCCGCCTGGATGGTCGTAATGGTGGACTTGGGCGTTGTCTTCCTCGCGAAAACTCCAGACCCATGCATGCATGCAACCCGCAGCGCGATGCGCAGCGGGTTTTTTCGTGCCAGGCAACACCGGATCCGGAACGACGCGCCCTGCGCGTCGTCGGTTGGCCGTGGGTCCGATACCCGCGGTGTGTTTCGTACTGGGCAGTAGTACCTGCAAGTTCCACTGACGAGGAGAGCCATCACATGGCCACTAAGAAAGTCGCAAAGAAGAAGGTCGCCAAGAAGGCGGCGAAGAAGACCGCCAAGAAGGCAGTGCGCAAGGCGGCACCGCGCAAGGTCGCAAAGAAGGCCGCCAAGAAGGTCGCCAAGAAGGTCGCCAAGAAGAAGGTCGCCAAGAAGGCCGTGAAGAAGGCCGTGGCGAAGAAGGCCACCCGCAAGACCGCGAAGAAGGCGACGAAGAAGGCCGCCAAGAAGGCCACCAGGAAGACCGCGAAGAAGGCCACCAAGAAGGCGGTGAAGAAGGCCACCCGCAAGACGGCCAAGAAGACCGCGAAGAAGACGGCCAAGAAGGCAGCGAAGAAGGTTGCCAGGAAGAGCCCGGCCAAGAAGGCGGCCAAGAAGGCCACGAGGAAGACTGCGAAGAAGGCGACCGGGAAGGCGGTGAAGAAGACCGCTGCGAAGAAGGCCGCTGCCAAGAAGACTCCTGCAAAGAAGGCGGCGAAGAAGACCGTCCGCAAGGCTGCGACCAAGAAGACCGCCAAGACGGCGGCGAAGCGTGCGCCGCGCAAGGCGAAGGCACCGGCCGTCTCGATCCCCACGGCGCCCGTACCGCTGATCTGACCAGCCCCCGATTGCCGTCTACATGACCCCTTTCCCCGCAGCCCAGGCGGGGAAGGGGTTTTTTCATGTGTGCAAGGTCAGTGAGGTTTTGCGGCGGACCTGGCGGAGCCGCCGCTGCCCCGGGAATCCGACACCGACGCACGGCCCGCACTGAGCGTGGCGCGCTCGTGTGCCGCGGCATCGGCCAGCTGCAATTCGTCCACTTCCTGGAGGTCGACGTCCAGCCAGCGCTGCGGACTCAGGCCGATCGCGCTGTCGAGGATGGTCGGCAGCAGGCCCGTCGGCAGGCTGCTCTCGCCGTTCCAGAGGACCACCACGCCGAGGTCGCGATCGGGCATCAGCGCCATCAGGCCGCGATAGCCCTGGACTGCGCCGGCGTGGAAGACGACGCGGTGCCCGGCATAGTCGTAAACGCGCCAGCCGAGCGCATAGCCGGCGTCATTGAGGCGTTCGCGCCGCCAGCCAGAACTGCGCATCTCGCGCGGCGTCGACACCAGCGGTTGTTGCAGGGTGGCCAGCAGCGGTGGCGGGAGCACGTCGGGACGCCGCCCGGACTGTGCGATCAGCCATTGCGCCATGTCGCTGATGCTGGCGTTGACGCCCGCTGCCGGTGCGATCCGGTAGTAGGTCGGCTTGGGCGTGAGCGAACGCCAGCCGCCGCCGGCGCGCACGTGCGGCTTTGCCCAGCGCGGACTGGCCCGGATGCCTTCGAGTCCGTAGCTCGCGTCGTCCATGCCCAGCGGCTTGAAGATGCGGCCGGTCACGGCCTCGCTGAAGAACTGGCCGGTAGCGGCGAACACCACGTCGCCGACCAGGCTGAAAGCGACGTTCTGGTAGCTGTAGCACTCGCCCACGCCGCAGGTCATCGGTGCGTCGGCCAAACGCTGCACCAGGTTGCGATAGTCCGCGTTGCGCTCGATGTCGCGATCGTAGGTGTTGCGGCCCAGCCCCACGCGGTGGCTGAGCACGTCGGCGACGGTCAGCTTGCCGGCGGCGTCGGGCCGTGAGAAACGCAGCGCCGGCATGAAGTCGGCGACGTTGCTGTCCCAGCGCAGCGAACCTTCGGCAACCAGCAGTCCGGTCACCGTGCCGGCGAAGGGCTTGGACAGCGAGGCCAGGCGGAAGACGGTGTGCGCGTCAACCGGCTCGGCGGCGCTGACGTCGGTGATGCCATAGCCGCGAGCACTGATGACCTCGCCCTTGTGGACGATGGCCATTGCCAGGCCGGGCACGCGCTGGTTGGCGACCACCGCCTGCGCCATCGCCTCGAAGCGTGCGGCGTCGAAGCCGCTGGCCAGCGGCATGGATGTGGAGCCGGGCGGCAACAGCGGCGACGTGCCGCCGGTCACCGGCGTTGAAGACGTGGTTGGCGCGGCCTGCGTATCGGCCGGCGGTTGCCACTGGAGCTCCGCCTGCGCCGCGGTCCCGACCGCCATCGGGGTCAGGCATGCAAACAGGCCGGCAGCCAGGAGAAGGCGGCGAGGCGTTCGCGCTGCGTCTTTCATCGGGCGTTTTCCCTGCGTATGCTGCGACTGCGGGGTGATCATATGCCCCCGGTTCCGCATTTGCATGAACAAGGGGAGCTTTGATGTCCAGCCTGCTGATCCTGCTCGTAATTGCCGCCGTGGTCGTGGTCGCGTTGATGTGGGGCGTCGGCATCTACAACGGCCTCGTCACCGCCCGCAACGCATTCAAGAACGCCTTCGCCCAGATCGACGTGCAGCTGCAGCGGCGCTTCGACCTGATCCCGAACCTGGTCGAGACCGCGAAGGGCTACCTCACGCACGAGCGCGAAACGCTGGAGGCGGTCATCGCCGCGCGCAGCGCCGCGATGTCGGGCCTGTCGGCCGCCAAGGCCAACCCGGGCGATGCCGCGGCGATGGCCGAGCTCGGCCAGTCGCAGGGCCTGCTCAACGGCGCGCTGGGGCGCCTGATGATGGTCGCCGAGGCCTATCCGGACCTCAAGGCCAACCAGAACATGATGCAGCTCACCGAGGAGCTCACCTCCACCGAGAACCGCGTCGCCTTCGCCCGCCAGGCCTACAACGACTCGGTGATGGCCTACAACATCAAGCGCGAAGTGTTCCCGTCCAACATCCTCGCCGGCATGTTCAATTTCGATGCCGCGGCGCTGCTGGAGATCCCGGCCGACAAGGCCGAGGTCCGCGAGGCGCCGAAGGTCCAGTTCTAGCGCTCGATGAACTTTTTCGAGCAGCAGGCGCAGGCCCGCCGCAGCAGCACGCGCCTGTTCGTCCTGTTCGCGATGGCGGTGCTCGGCATCGTGCTGGCGATCGACCTCGCGGTTGCGTTCGTGGTGGGTCCCGACTTGGGCGTGCTCGCGTTCACCACCCTCGCCACGCTGGCGGTGATCGGGCTGGGCTCGATGTACCGGCTGGCGTCGCTGCGCGGCGGTGGTGACGTCGTGGCGCTGCAGCTGGGCGGCACGCCGGTTCCGCAGGACTCGACCGATCCGTCGCTGCGGCGGCTGCGCAACGTGGTCGAGGAGATCTCAATCGCGTCCGGCGTGCCGGTGCCCGGCCTCTATGTGCTCGAGAACGAAGCCGCCATCAACGCCTTCGCCGCCGGCTATTCGACCAGCGACGCGGCGGTCGCAGTGACGCGCGGCGCGCTGGAGCGCCTCAACCGCGACGAACTGCAGGGCGTCATCGCCCACGAATTCAGCCACGTCCTCAACGGCGACATGCGCCTCAACATCCGCCTGATGGGCGTGCTGTTCGGCATCCTCATGATCAGCCTGATCGGGCGCAAGGTGCTGTACCTGGGCGGTGGCCGCAGCCGCAACGCCGCGGCGGTGATGGTGGCCGCGCTGGTGGCGCTTGCGGTCGGCAGCATCGGAATGTTCTTCGCGCGGATGATCAAGGCCAGCGTCAGCCGCTCGCGCGAACGCCTGGCCGATGCCTCGGCGGTGCAGTTCACGCGCCAGACCGCGGGCCTGGCCGGCGCGCTGAAGAAAATCGCCGGCCTGCCCGACGGCGCACGCCTGAGCGACAAGGCCGATGCCGAGGAGGCGAGCCACATGCTGTTCGGCGATGGCGTCGGTTTCAGCGGACTGTTCGCAACCCACCCGCCGATCCTCGAGCGTATCCAGGCGCTGGAGCCGGGCTTCCGCAGCGAGCAGCTCGAGCGCATGCGCAGCCAGTGGGCGCTGGCACCGCCGTCCGGCCTGCAGGAAGACCGGATGATGGGCCTGGACGTGCATGCCGGCGTGCTGCCGGCACGCGATGGCCAGTTCGACGTCACCCCGCCCATGGTGTCCGCCCAGGTCGGCAGCCCCGCCGCCGACGACTACCACCGCGCCGACGCCATCGCCCACGCCATGCCCGAAGCCCTGCGCACGCTCGCGCGCTCGCGCGAGGCGGTGCTGCCGCTGGTGCTCGCCCTGCTGCTTGATGGCGACGCCACCATCCGCGGGCACCAGCGCGCCGAGATCGCCGCGCGCCTGGGCGATGCGGTGGCCCAGGGCGCGTTGGCACTGCACGGGGGCGAGCTGGTCGCCCTGCACCCGATGCAGCGCCTGCCGCTGGCCGCGATCGCCTTCCCGGTGCTGCGGAGACGGCCGCGACCCGAGCTCGAGGCCTTCCTCGATACCGTGCACGCGGTCGTCCACTGCGACGGACGGGTGTCGCTGTTCGAGTACTGCATGGCACGCCTGCTCGAAGTGCAGCTGCGGGAGTCGCTGGATCCGCGGCGCCACGCGCGCTTCGGCCGCCGCAAGCCGGGCAGCGTGCGCCAGGAGTTCGCGACCCTGCTCGCGGTGGTCGCGCAGGCCGGCAGTCCCGGCGACCCCGCGGCCGCGCAGCGCGCCTATCTCGCAGGCCTGCAGCGCGTGTTGCCGCGCGACCACGTGGCCTACGCGCCACCGGCGGCCGGCGTGCTCGCGCTCGACGAGGTATGGCCCGTGCTCGATGCGCTGGAGCCGCTGGCCAAGCAGGTGATGGTCGAAGCGGTGACCGCGGCGGCCAGCCATGACGGGCGCATCTCGGTCGCCGAATCCGAGCTGCTGCGCACGATCTGCGGCGTGCTGCACTGTCCCCTTCCGCCGGGACTGGAAGCCGTCGCCTGAAGCACGGGCGGCGTGCCCGCGCGCGCCAGGGTGGCGGCAGCCACCGCCGATCGGATAACGTGCCGCCACGGTGGCGGCGACTGCAGGGACGGTTCGATGATCAACGGTCAGACAGGCGCCGTCAGGCCCCTGGGACGCTTCCGGGCCGCGCTCGTCGCCTCGCCGCCGCTGTGGTGGGCGATGCTGTATTTCTTCAGCCTGCTGTGCGGCTACTACGTGCTGCGTCCGGTGCGCGATGCGATGGGGGCATCGTCGGACGCCGCCGCGGTGTTCCCGCGCGGACTGATCGCCTACGGCGAGCGCTTCGGCATCGAGGTCGGCGAGTTCACCCTGCAGCTGCTGTTCACCGCCACCTTCATCGCCATGGTGCTGCTGCAGCCGCTCTACGGCGCGCTGGTGTCGCGCTTCCCGCGCAGGGTCTTCCTGCCCGCGGTGTACCTGGTGTTCATCGCCTGCCTGCTGGCGTTCTGGTGGGCGTTCGACAGCGGTATCCCGGGGCGCGGGGCGGTGTTCTTCGTCTGGGTGGCGGTGTTCAACCTGTTCGCCGTCACCGTGTTCTGGAGCTTCATGGCGGACGTGTTCGACAACGCCAACGCCAAGCAGTTCTACGGATACATCGGCGCCGGCGGCACCATCGGCGCGCTGGTCGGTCCGGCCATCACCCGCTTCCTGGTCGGTCCGGTGGGGGTCGCCAACCTGCTGCTGGTGTCGGCCGGCTTCCTGGCCGTGTGCCTGCTGTGCATCATCAAGCTGCGTCCATGGGCGCTGGCGCGCGAGCGCAGCCACGGCGGCGGTATCGACGGCCGCGCGATGGGCGGCTCGATCCTGGCCGGCCTGAGGCTGGTCTGGCAGCGGCCGCTGCTGCGCGCGCTGGCGGTGCTGATGTTCTTCGGCGTCGGCGTCGGCACGCTGCTTTACAACGAACAGGCGGCGATCGTGCGCGCGGCCTTCGATACCGCCGAAGAGCGTGCCGCGTTCTACTCCATGCTCGACTGGGCGATCAACGGCCTGACCATCGCCATCCAGCTGCTGCTGACGCGCTTCCTGCTGCAGCGCTACGGCATCGCGCCGCTGTTGCTGCTGCCCGCGCTTGCGATCGTGCTCGGCTTCGCGGCGCTGTCGGCCTCGCCGCTGCCGATGCTGGTGGCGCTCGTGCAGATCGTGACCCGCGCCAGCGAGTTCTCGCTGGCCAAGCCGGCGCGCGAGACCCTGTACACCCGAGTCGAGCGCGAAGAACGCTACAAGGCCAAGGCGGTGATCGACACCGCCGTCTATCGCGGCGGCGACCTCACCTTCGTGTGGATGCACAAGGCGCTGGCGGTGCTTGGCTCGGGCATGGTGTTCCTCGCCGGCCTGGGCGTCGCGCTGGGAATGGCCTACGGCGCGTGGCGCGTGGTGCGTGCGGAGCGGGTGCTGCCCCAGGACCCCGCTGTGGGCGCCGTGGATGGACATCGCAAGCCGACGTGAGCTGGCCGAAGCCGAGCGCGCCGACGCTGGCGCCTTGGAGGCCGTGGCCATTTGAGCAGGGTCCAGAACGCCAGGTGGAACACCGCGAAGCCGAGGCTGGGGATGGCGCACGGCAGGAGCCGCGTCTGCGTGCTCACGGCCGCGAAGGCTTCGGCGAAACCCACATCGAGATGCGCGCGCGGAACACGGTTTCGCCGCTGGCGTCGTTGACCGCCACGCCGACGGGCAGGGCGTAACCGGTGGCCGATTCGACGGCCGCCGCGGCCGGCGTCGCCACGGCGCGCATCGTCCCGGTGGCCTTCTTCAGGTATTCGACCTCCATGCCCTTCGGGATCCAGCGCATGGACGGCGGCAGGCTGGCGTCGATCGCCAGTCCCCCTGCAAGCTCGGCCAGGTTGCACAGCGCGATGGCATGCACGCTGCCGATGTGGTTGGTGACGCGGCGGCGGTGGCGCAGGCTGGCCTCGCAGCATCCCGGCTCCAGCCGCTCGATGCGCGGGGAGATGCTGGCGAAATACGGGGCCTTCAGGCAGACGAGCTTCGAGAACAGCCAGCGACCGCAGGGCCAGCGGATCATGCGCCGGTGGATATCGAGGATGGTCGCGCCCATGCGGATCTCCCGGTAAAGGCGGGGGCGCCATCAGGCGCCCCCTGGCATGGCGCGGCTCAGGCCGCTTCGCGCGTCCCGTCCGGGCGATGCAGGTCGCGGTAGCCCGCCGAGCGCAGCGCTTCGGTGTCGAAGTCGTCGACCGTGATCGCGTCGAGCGTCATCACGCGCAGCTCTTCCAGCTGCGTGCGCTCCTCGGCGGTGATCCAGCCTTCGCGAACGCCCTCGTCAAGCTGGTTGGCGAAGTCCAGAGCCTCGATGCCCTTGTTCTTCAGCGCCTTGAGGAACTTGCGCTCCACCGGCTCGGCGGCAACGGCCGCGGCCAGGTAGCTGTTGATCCGGCCCGCCGGGTTGTTCGCGCCCGGCGTGGTGAACACGCCCTGCGCCAGGCGGTCGCGGGCTTCGTTGGGCGTCATCAGCAGCGCGGCGACGCGGTGGCCGAGGCGATCGCCAGGAGCCTCCGCACGGCGGCCGAGCGGGAAGATCAGCAGCCACATCAGCCAGCCCACCGGGCGGATCGGGAAGTTGCGCAGGGCCGCGGAAAGCGCGGTTTCGATCTGGTGGATGCTGTCGTGGTAGGCCCATGCCAGCAGCGGCCGGTCGGCCACGGGCGCGCCCTCATCGTCGTAGCGCTTGAGGATGGCGCTGGTCATGTACAGGTGGCTGAGCACGTCGCCCAGGCGGCCCGACAGCGACTCCTTGAACTTCAGCTTGCCGCCCAGCATCAGCATCGACACGTCGGCCATCAGCGCCAGGTTGGCGGAATGGCGGTTGAGGCGGCGGAAGTAGCGCTTCGTGTAGTCGTCGCCCGGCGCCTTGCCGAAGCGCGAGCCGGTGACCGCGAACCAGATCGAACGCACGGCGTTGGAAATCGCATAGCGGATGTGGCCGAACAGGGCGGTGTCGAAGGCTTCCAGGCCGGCGCGCTCGTCGGGATCCTGAGCCGCCTTCATCTCCTTCATCACCCAGGGATGGCAGAGGATCGCGCCCTGGCCGAAGATCAGCAGGCTGCGGGTCATGATGTTGGCGCCCTCGACCGTGATCGCGATCGGCGCGGCCTGCCACGAGCGACCGGCGAAGTTGCGCGGCCCGAGGATGATGCCCTTGCCGCCGATCACGTCCATGACGTCCCTGGCGACTTCACGGCCCATCTCGGTGCAGTGGTACTTGGCGATCGCCGAGGGCACCGCCGGCACGTCGCCGCGGTCGACCGCGGCCGCTGTCGCCTGCGACAGCGCACTGATCGCGTAGGCCTTGCCGCCGATGCGCGCCAGGGCTTCTTCAACGCCTTCGAAGCGGCCGATCGACAGGCCGAACTGCTTGCGGATGCGCGCGTACGCACCGGTGGTGATGGCGCCGGACTTGGCGCCGCCGCTGGCTGTGGAAGGCAGGGTGATCGAACGCCCGATCGACAGGCACTCGCTGAGCATCCGCCAGCCCTCGCCGAAGCCGTTCTCCTCGCCGATGATCTGGCTCAGCGGCACGAACACCTCGTGGCCGCGGACCGGGCCGTTCTGGAACGGCGAGTTGAGCGGGAAGTGGCGGCGGCCGACGTCCATGCCCTCGACCTCGCGCGGCACCAGCGCCAGGGTGATGCCGATGTCGCGGACGTCGCCGAGCAGGCCGTCCGGGTCGTACATGCGGAACGCCAGGCCGATCAGCGACGCCACCGGCGCCAGCGTGATGTAGCGCTTGTCGAAGGTCAGCTTCACGCCCAGCACCTGGGCGCCGTCCCACTCGCCCTTGCAGACGATGCCGAAGTCGGGGATCGAGGTCGCGTCGGAACCGGCAAAGGGACCGGTCAGGGCGAAGCAGGGCACCTCGCGGCCGTCGGCCAGGCGCGGCAGGTAGTGGTCCTTCTGCGCAGGGGTGCCGTAGTGCATCAGCAGCTCACCGGGGCCCAGCGAATTGGGCACGCCCACCGTGGAGCTGACCACGCTGGAGATCGTGGCCAGCTTCTGGATCACCTTGTGGTGCGCCAGCGCGCTGAAGCCGAGGCCGCCGTATTCCTTGGGGATGATCATCCCGAAGAAGCGCTGGTCCTTCATGAACTGCCACAGCTCCGGCGGCAGGTCGGCGCGGACGTGGGTGATGTCCCAGTCGTCGGTCATGCGGCAGAGCTCTTCGACCGGACCGTCGAGGAAGGCCAGCTCCTCCGCGGTGAGTTGGGGCTTCGGCTGCGACATCAGCACGTTCCAGTCCGGCGCGCCCGAGAACAGCTCGCCCTCGAAGCCGACCGAGCCGGCCTCCAGCGCGATGCGCTCGGTCTGCGACAGCGGCGGCAGGATCTTCCGGTAGAACTTCAGCAGTGGCGCGGTGATCAGCGGCTTGCGGATCACCGGCAGCAGCAGCGGCATCGCCACCAGCGCGACGATGGCGGTCGCGACCACGGTGGCGGTGATGTTCGCGCCCAGCAGCCAGCAGGCGGCGAGGCCGGCGGCGGTGATGGCCGCCCAGGTGGCCAGGCGCATCCGGTGATAGGCGGCGAACGCGCCGACCAGCAGCAGGACGAGGAAGGGGACGACGATACTCATGGCACGGTCTCCGCGAGCGTTGCGCTCGCCTTCGGCTGGTGGGAGCCAGTGTGCACCCGGTGCGAGGCATGGGTTCCCTCACTGGCCATACGGGTCAGTATGGATTTTGCAGCGAGGGCTGTCAACGCCGCGAGACACGCCGATACTGTCCCGCACGCGGGCGTATGGATACACTCCGGGCATGAAGAAAACCGCCGCGAAGAGCGAACGCAGCCGGCTCAGCGCCGACGACTGGGCCGAGGCCGCGCTTGACCTGATCGCCGAACAGGGCGTGGCCGCCGTGGCGGTGGAGCCGCTGGCGCGCCGGCTGGGCGTCACCAAGGGCAGCTTCTACTGGCATTTCCCCTCGCGCGACGCACTGCTGCAGGCGGCGCTCGAACGCTGGGAGGCCCATGAGGAGCACGACGTCTTCGGCAAGCTGGAGGCGGTGTCAGACCCGCGCGAGCGCCTGCGCGCGCTGTTCCAGATGGTCGCGCGCGAGTTCAAGTCGCATGTGGTGTATAGCGCCCTGCTCAAGGCGCCGGACCACCCGGCCGTGCAGCCGGTTATCGACCGCGTCTCGCAGCGTCGCCTCGACTATCTCACCGCGTCCTTCCGCCAGGCCGGGCTGGGCCGCACCGATGCCCGGCATCGCGCCCGTCTGACCTACGCTGCCTACGTCGGCTTCCTGCAGCTCAACCTGCAGCTGCACCAGGCGCGAATGCCGCAGGAGGAGTTCGACGAATACGTCGAGCACCTGATGGATACGCTCGTCCCGCACTGAGCGACGCGGCATCCCGGGCGGGTGCGCGACAGGCCCGTTCTTGATGCGGTGCAGCACAGCGGCGCCGGCCGCGCTGGATAGAATTGCGTTTCCAGCCTGAAAAAAGCGCACTTCGGAGGCGCGAGACATGAATGCAGTTCCCCAGCAGGGCGCGAACGCGACGCCCGGCACGCGCCTTCCGTCGCTGCAAAAGTGGGTCGACGAAGTCGCGTCGCTGACCCGACCCGACCGCATCGTCTGGTGCGATGGCAGCGATGCCGAAGCGGCTGCGCTGCAGCAGGCCATGATGGCCGACGGCACCCTGCTGCCGCTCAACCAGGACACCCATCCCGGCTGCGTCCTGCACCGCTCCAGTCCCGATGACGTCGCCCGGGTCGAACACCTGACCTTCGTCTGCCACCAGCGGCGCGAGGATGCCGGCCCCAACAACCATTGGATGGCCCCGGCCGAGGCACACGCAAAGGTCGATGCCCTGTTCGACGGTTGCATGGAAGGCCGCACGCTGTACGTTCTGCCGTATTGCATGGGGCCGATCGACTCGCCGCTTGCGCGCTGCGGCGTCGAGATCACCGACTCGCCCTACGTCGTCGCCAACATGCGGGTGATGACGCGCATGGGCGCGGACGCACTGGCGCGGATCGAACGCGAAGGCCTGGAGCATGCCGCCCGCGGCGAGCCGGATACCTATGTCCGCGGCCTGCATTCGACCGGCGAGCTCGACCCCGATCGCCGCTACATCATGCACTTCCCCGAAGAGCTGGCGATCAAATCCTACGGCTCCGGCTACGGCGGCAATGCCCTGCTGGGCAAGAAGTGCCACGCCCTGCGCATCGCGTCGCACCAGGCCCGCAACGAAGGCTGGCTGGCCGAGCACATGCTCATCGTCGGCATCGAGAACCCGCAGGGCGAAGTCCACTACGTCGCCGCGGCCTTCCCGAGTGCCTGCGGCAAGACCAACCTGGCCATGCTGATCCCGCCGCAGTCATATCGCGAGAAGGGCTGGAAGGTGTGGACGGTTGGCGATGACATCTGCTGGATGCATCCCGGCGAGGACGGCCGGCTGTGGGCGATCAACCCCGAGGCCGGCTTCTTCGGCGTGGCTCCCGGCACGTCTGAAAAATCAAATCCCAACGCCCTGGCCTCGATCCAGCGCGACACCATCTTCACCAACGTCGCGGTCACCGATGACGGCCAGCCGTGGTGGGAAGGGCTCGACAAGCGCGTACCCGAGAAGGACTGGCAGGGGCGTGCCCATGACCCCGGCAATGGCCCGGCGGCTCATCCGAACTCACGCTTCACCGTCAGCGCGAAGCAGTGCCCGACGTTTTCCCCGCATGCCGAGGATCCGCAGGGCGTGCCGATCAGCGCGATCGTCTTCGGCGGCCGCCGCTCGAGCCTGGTGCCGCTGGTATTCGAGGCGCGCGACTGGGCGCACGGCGTGCTCGTGGGCGCGGCGATGGCGTCGGAAACCACGGCAGCGGCCACCGGCGCGGTTGGCGTGATGCGCCGCGACCCGATGGCGATGAAGCCGTTCTGCGGCTACGGCTTCGCCGACTATTTCGCCCACTGGCTGTCGTTCGACAGGCCGGGCGCGAAGCTGCCGAAGGTCTTCCACGTCAACTGGTTCCGCAAGGATGCCGACGGCCGCTTCATGTGGCCGGGTTTCGGCGACAACATGCGCGTGCTGGAATGGATCATCGGCCGCGTCGACGGCGGCGCGAAGGCCGATGCCGCGGTGATCGGCCATGTTCCGGCAGAGGGCGCGCTCGATCTTGATGGCGCCGACGTGCCTGCGGACGCGATGGCCGAACTGTTGCGTGTGGATGAGGCCGGCTGGAAGGCCGAGGCCGCCAGCGTGGCGTCCTACCTTGACGAACTTGGCGTGCCCGGCGATTCACCGCTGCGCGCGAGCCTGGGGCCGCTGGAAGGCGTCGCGACCGGGAGCTGATGCCGTCCGGGCCCCTGGGCAGTGTGGCTGCCGACGGGCCTGGCGCCCGGTGGGAGGTCAGGCGCAGTCGATTCCCGCGTCCTCCAGCATCGTCCTGAGCGGTCCGAGCCGGCCTTCGTAGCGTTTCCACCGGCCCAGCGCCGTGGTGTACATCGGTTCACGTACCTGCACCGCGCTTGCCGTGGAGACGGGCGTGGCGTTCTTTTCGAACGCCAGGCACGCGTCGTCCCATTCAAGTCCGCAGTGGGAGATGATCGCGCGGCTGTTGCGCTCCTGCTCCAACACCAGTGATTCGTACTGGACCTCGAGGATCCGTCCGGGGAAGGCCGCCTTCCAGTGCGCCATCAGCCGGTCGAACAAGATGTAGTAGTGGCCGATGTCGAGCAGGTCGTAGGAATAGTCGAAATAGGGCGACTCCGGCGCGAACAGCTGCCTGAAGTTGCCGAGGCAGGTGTCGAGCGGGTGCCTGCGGACGCAGATCAGCCTGGCCTCGGGCAGCGCGCAGGCGATGTATCCGAGGTACAGGAAATTGTGCGGCAGCTTGTCGGTGAAGTGGGGCACTGAACCGGTGAAGGCGCGGGTGCCGGCAATGTAGTCGTCGCCGAGCCTGCGCCAGTCCAGGCTTGCCGTCGCCACGCTGGCGATATGCGCCGGGTTGAACATCTCGAAGCCCGGGCCGCCCATCGCACGCTTCCAGGCGGAGGGGAAGTTGTGCAGCTCGCCGGCGGACTGGACCTGGGGATGGCTGGACGCGATGCGATCCACGAGGGTGGTTCCGGTGCGCGGCATGCCGACGATGAAGATCGGATCACCGGCATCGCTGCCGCGGATCGGCGGATCGGGGCAGGGGGCCGGGAAGCCCGAGGCCAGGGCATCGAACAGCGCCGCATCCTTTGCCCTGGAATATTGCAGCAGGTGCCCGGGTGCGCCCTTGCCGATGACGCAGTGGTCGAAGGCACCATCGTGGTTGCCGATGTCGTCCAGCTCCTTGGCCAGCGCCATGTTCAGGAACGTGGTTGCGGTGACCTTGCCCGTGGCGGCCCTGGCCAGCGCGGACAGGCGTTCGATGTGATTGGAATCCGTGGTCTGCCTGCGCAGCTGCGACAGGGAGTGGTGTGCCCGCCAGTGGTGCGGGTTCAATTCGACGCTGGCCTCGAGTTCACGCTCGGCACCGTCGATGTCGCCCAGAAAGGTCAGGGCGGTGCCGAGGTTGAAGCGGAAGGCCGCATCGTCGGGATCCAGGCGGACCGCCTGTCGGAAGGCCGCTGCCGCGCGTTCATGCGCGTTGCACTGGGCAAGGACGACCCCGAGGGTGTCGAAGCCGACCGCATGCTCCGGGTCCAGGAGGCGTTCGGCGCGGCCGGCTGCGTCCAGGGCGGCATCGTAGTCCTGCGACGAGGCGCAGGCCCTTGCCAGGTACAGGTGGAAGTCGGCGCGACTCGGGTCGAGGGTGATGGCCTGCCTGAAGTAGGCCTGCGCGCCGATGGCGCCATGCTGTTCCAGCAGGGCCACGCCGGCGATGAAATGGATTTCCGGATCGGCTGCGCCAAGGTCGATCAGGCGCGCGGCATGCGAATGCGCTTCGCCCCAGTGCCGGCGGTTCAGGGCGGCAATCATCTGTTGCTTGGGGACGCCGGTGTCCATGGATGGTCGTGAACCTCGTGGTTTTGCGAAGGCGTAAAAAACTACAGCCCCTTTCGGGGCTGTAGCGTCAAGCGTAGCGGATGTTCAGAGGATCAGAACTTCTGCTGGTAGCGCATGTAGATGAAGCGACCGATGTCGTGGCCACCGTAGAACGAGAAGCCCGAGGCCCGGCCGTTGGAGTTGTAGTACAGCGGCGGATCCTTGTCGAGCACGTTGTTGGCGCCCACTGCGATGCGGGCGTTCCACGGCGCGTTCCAGCTGACCTGCAGGTCATTGAACGTGGTCGAACCGACTTCGTTCTGCGGCACGATCCTGCCAAGCGTGTCCGGTGCCTGGTAGTTCGGCAGCGAGCAGTGCTCCAGATTCCCGTCCGCGTCCTCGAAGCCCATGCAGCCTTCCTTGGCACCCGAGGTGTAGCGCATGCCCCAGGTGACTGCAAAGTCGTTGAGGGCCCAGCTCAGGTTGAGGTTGGAACGTACGCGGAAGTTACCGCTGAAGCCGTTGGCCGGACCCGGGACGGCTTCCGGATCGTCGGTGGACTTGACGTCGTAGCTGCTGACATAGGTCGTGGCCCAGCGGGCGCCGAAGCGGCCAACGTCCGTATCCATACTGTAGTTCACGTCAAGGTCGAAGCCCTCGGTTTCGGCCCAGCCGGCGTTGCGCATGCCATATCGCAGCTGGCTGACGATGTTGCCGAGGCTCGCGTCACGCGAGAACAGGCCGCAGCGGCTTTCGATCAGGCCGACGTAGCAGTCGCTCATGATGTCGTTCGGGCTGTCCGACACCACCGTGTTCTCGATCCTGATGTTCCACCAGTCCAGCGCCACGCTCAGGCCCTGCATCTGGCTGGGGCTGTAGACGAGGCCGATGGTCTTCGAGGTGGAGTACTCCGGCTCGAGGAGCGGGTTGGAGCCTGCGGTGAACGGCACCGGGCTCTGGGCGCCAGCTGCGTCGGTGGGTTCGAAGCCCTGCTTCAGCTGGCGGTAGTCCGCGGGGACGTCCTGCAGGCAACGGGCCGAACCGGCGGCGACACCATAGACGCTGTCACAGGGGTCGCGGAAACCGGTGGTGAAGGTCTCAGAGGTACCGCCGTACAGATCACCAATGGTCGGGGCACGGAAGCCCTCGGCCCAGGTGCCGCGCACCAGCAGGTCGTCCATCGGACGCCACTTCACGCCGAACTTGTTGTTCGTCGTGTCACCGAAGGTGTCGAAGTCCGAGTAACGGCTGGCAACGCTGAGGCTCAGCTCCTTCGCGAACGCCATATCTGCGAGGATCGGGATGCTGAGCTCGGCGTAGACCTCGTCCACCGAATACTGGCCATAGGTCGGGCCGGACGCCAGGTTGGTGGAGTCACCCGACTGCGCGATGGCATCCGGGCTGAAACCGCCTTCTTCCTTGCGGTACTCGTAGCCCACAGCGAAGCCCAGGTCGCCGGCCGGCAGCGTGAACAGCGAACCCGCCAGGTTGGCAAAGTAGTTGTTGGTCTCGGTCTTGCCAGTGGCATGCTCTTCCTTGAACAGGTAGGCCTGCACCGCCGGATCGGCCAGCGAATTTGCCACCGCGCCGGTGCCGAAGCCCGCGAAGGGGTTCCACGGCACGCAGCCGGCAATCACCTGGTCGCTGCCGTTGGGGCCAGTGCCCTGGGTACCGCAGACAAGCTGGCCCTGGTCGTTCATGAACGAGGAGCCCACCGACCTGCGGACGTTGGGGATGAAGAAGTTGCCGTTGTTGGTGATGAGGGTGTCGTTCTCGTTGAACATGTAGCCGACATCCCAATCGAAGTAACGCTCACCGACTTCGAACGAGCCTTCCAGAGCGGCGGTCAAGCGCCACGTGGTCTGGTCGGTGTCGGTGGTGCGTGGCACTTCCCAGCCGCGACGACGCCAGTCGACCGCAGATACCCCTCCAGTCGGATTGAAGTAGCTGTCCGCGGCCATCGGGGCCCTGACAGCCGCCGCCCCGGACTGGGTCGGATAACCTGCGATCTGGCGGAACGACTCGCGCTTGGTGTAACCGAGGTCGGTGACAAAGCGGATATTGTCGGTCAGGTCGTAGTTGGCGTTGACGAACAGCGAACGACGCTTGAGCGGCGTCATCACATGCATCTGGTCGGACGGGATGCTGGTGTCGGCACCTGTCTGCGTGTGCCAGCCGTCGGTACCCAGGGCGTCACTCCCGCGATCCGCTACGAACCACGGGTCGCTGGGGGCTGAGCCCGGGAGGCGCCAATTGCCCCACTGGCCGACTGCGGTGGTGCTGTACTGCGGATAGCCGGGGTAGCTGTCCTTCGAGAACCAGCGGTTGCGCGCCCAGACGCCTTCTTCGTCGTGGGACTCGGCAGCGATGGTGACCGAACCGCGGTCGCTGGTCATGCCGACCACGAAGTCGTAGGTCTGCTTGGTGCCGTCGCCTTCGCCGTACTGGCCGAAGTAGGCGTTGGCTTCCGCGCCTTCGAAGTTCTTGCGGGTGATGATGTTGATCACGCCGGCCATGGCGTCGGAGCCGTAGATGGACGAGGCGCCGTCCTTCAGGACGTCAATGCGCTCGACCATGACGGTCGGGATGGTCGACACGTCCTGGAAGCCGTCCGGGCTGATGCCCAGGCGCTTGCCGTTGAGCAGGACCAGGGTGCGCTGTGCACCAAGGTTGCGCAGGTCGATGTACTGGCCGCCGGCTTCCTGGTTGGCGGTCAGCGGCGAGGTGCGGCTGAACGTCGGAGCGCCCGCGGACGGGATGTTCGACAGGATGTCGGCAACGGTGTTGAAGCCGCCGGCCTGGATATCGTCGCGGCTGATGGTCATGACCGGCTGGGCGGTTTCGACGTCAACCTGGCGGATGCGCGAACCGGTGACTTCAATCCGGTCCAGGGTGGTCGCCTGGTTCGTGGAGCTGGCTTCCTGTGCAAATGCTGCACCAGTGCCCACGAGCGTGGTGGCACCTGCAACGAGCGCGAAGGTGATCGCGTCGCGGAGCTTGGTGGTCTTAAGGGTCATCTCTCTCTCCGAGTGAGTCTTGGGTAAATCCCATGGGAACCCCACCGGTGGAGTCAAAGCAGACACCAAGCCCGGCAAGGCCGCTGCCGATAGTAGCTCTGCCTGAGCAAAAATTAAAGTGTTGTTAATAATTGCCGGCTCCGCTAAGGAAGCGCGCGCAAAATCAAGGACTTAGAGGTCCTGCTCGTACCTGATATAGGGCACGGTGCCGTCGTCGTCACGACCATTGAGGTTCGGCGAGAACGGATTCCGGCCCTTGGTGACGAGATTGTCGGCGCCCACGGTGAGCTGGCCGCTCCATGGCGTCCGCCAGGTGAGCCCGAGGCCGACACCTTCCCAGCGGGGCTGGCCCGGGGTTTCCACGACGTGGCCGACGATGCTGGCGCCGAAGCGGCCGTAGCCGCCGCCAATCGTCAGGCTGCGCGAGGTCCAAGCGTCGCCGATCCCGAGATGGGTGGCTTCGGCCGGGGTCATCAGCGTGGCTTTCGCCATGGTGCCGGCGATGGCGACCACGCCTTCGCGGCCGATATTGTGCTGCGCGAAGACGGTCAGATCGTTGACGTCGACCGTGGCGGTGGCGCCGCGGTTGCCGGTGGCAAGCCACGGAGGAAGGGTGCCGTGACCGCTGCCGGCGCTCAGGCCCAGACGCGTGTTGGAGCCGGCCTTGAAGGCCGCGGTGCCGCTGGCATGCGCGCGGGAGTTGTCTTCGAAGCTGGCGAGCATGCAGTTGTCGGCAAGGTTGCCCAGCGCGCTGGCCAGGCCGGTCTTGCGGTCGCAGAACACGCCCAGGGAATTGCCGGCATCCAGCCCGAAGGCCGCATCAAGCGCGCTGTCGCCGAAGCCCGCCGTGGAATTCGCCCCGGCGGGTTCAAGCAGGAGCAGGGCTTCGATCTTGCCGCTGGACTGGTTCCATACCGGCAGCACGGCCTGCCCGCGCTTGCCCTGCAGCGTCTGCCCATGCGCGCCCGCCGCCACGCCGAGGGCGAGGACAAGGGAGAGCGACAGCTGTGCAAGGCGCGTCTTCATGGCGTGCCGGATAGACCCCTGACAGATGGCGGAAGTTCCGCCTCGATGATGGCTCCGACTCTAGTCGATTCATGTTTTCTTAACAATCCCTCCGCGTCACTGCAGTCCAGGCGGGGCAGCCATTGGGCTCAGCTTGGCCGTGAAGAGGGCGTGCAGGGCATCTGCGTCGAATTCGTAGGCCTGGCCGCAGAACTCGCAGCGGACCTGGGCCGTGCCGTCGATCAGCGCGGCCTCGGCTTCGTCCCGGCCCAGCGAGACCATCATCGCCTCGACCCGCTCGCGCGAACAGGAACAGGCGAACGCCAGCCGCCGGCCGCCGACCATCTGCGGCGACTCCTCATGGAACAGGCGGTGCAGCAGCTCCGCCCCCGGGGTCGCGAGGAGCTCGTCCGCGCCCAGGGTGGAAAACAGCGCGCTGGCGCGGTCCCAGCCGTCATCGTCGCCTTCGTCGGCGGGGAGCTTCTGCAGTATCAGTCCGGTGGCGGCGTCCTCGCCGGCAGCGAGGAGGATCCGGGTCGGCAGCTGCTCCGACTGGATGAAATAGCCCTCGAAGGCCCGCGACAGATCGGCGGCGTCCAGCGGCACCAGGCCCTGGTAGCGCGCGGCGTCGCGGCTGCCGATGCCGGGATTCTCGATGGTGATCGCAAGCAGGGCACCCGCGCCAAGGCCATCGATGCCGCTGATGTCGCCGGCATCGTCGGCCATGCGCGCGATGCCGCGCAGGGTGCCGGCAGCGGTGCATTCGGCGAACAGGGTGCGCAGCGCGCCCTCGCCACGCAGCTGCACCGACAGTCGGCCGTCGACCTTGACGTGGCCGGTGAACAGCGCCGATGCCACTGCGGCCTCGCCAAGCAGCGTACGCGCTACCGGCGGGTAGCTGTCGCTGGATGCGATCCGGCGCCAGGTTTCGCCAAGGTGCACGTGCACTCCACGAACGCCGGCGCGGGGCAGCAGGAAGCGGGTCAGGTGGTCGTGGGCGTCGGGGGCGATGGTGGCGTTGGTCATGCAGGGGTCCGTTGCGCGTTGTGGTGGGGCCGTGCGGCTGGATAATCGTCGCATCGACCCGTGCGGGCGAATCGTGGAGATGGGGATGGTGCCGGGAAGGAACAAGGATGACGGGCTGTCGTCCGCGCCGGGGCGCGGCCGCCGGCGCAGCCGCTGGCACTGGCTGTGGAAGCTGCCGTTGCTGCTGGCGCTGGTGAGCGTCGTGCAGGTGCTCGCGCTGCGCTTCATCGATCCGCCGTTTTCGACGTTCATGGCCATCCGCCAGGCCGAGGCGCTGCGCGCGGGGGATGCCGGTTTCCGGATCGCCTACGACTGGCGCGACCTCGACCGGATCGCGCCGTCGCTGCCGCTGGCGGCGGTCGCGGCCGAAGACCAGAACTTCGCCCGCCATCGCGGCTTCGACCTCGAGGCCATCGAGCGCGCGCGTGCGCACAACGCCCGCGGTGGACGGACCCGGGGCGCGAGCACGATCAGCCAGCAGCTGGCCAAGAACCTGTTCCTGTGGAGCGGGCGCAGCTGGGTGCGCAAGGGCGCCGAGGCCTGGTACACGCTCTTGATCGAAGCGCTGTGGCCGAAGCAGCGGATCCTCGAGGTGTACGTCAACGTGGCCGAGTTCGGCGACGGCATCTACGGCGCGCAGGCCGCGGCGCGCAGCTATTGGGGCAAGGACGCCGGCAGCCTGACGGACAGCGAGAGCGCACGCCTGGCGGCAGTGCTGCCGAGCCCGCGACGCTACAGCGCGCATCGCCCCGGGCCCTATGTGCAGCGCCGCGCGCAGTGGATCGAACGCAACATGCGCAACCTCGGTGGCGAGGCATGGCTTGAGGCGCTGGAGTGACGCGGGCGCACGCTAGGATGTCGGCATGAGCCGTGACCGACTGACCGTGGTGGTGGCCGCCTTCAACGAGGCGGCGGCGCTGCCGGAACTGCATCGCCGCCTGGCGGCCGTGCTGGCGCGGCTTGCGGCCGACGACGGCGTGGACGGCGGGGTGCTTTACGTCGACGACGGCAGCACCGACGCGACCTGGGCGGTGATGCGGGATCTCGCCGCCGCCGACGCGCGGGTGTCGCTGCTGCGGCTGTCGCGGAACTTCGGCAAGGAGGCGGCGCTGACGGCCGGCTTGGATCGCGTGGTGTCGGGGGCGGCCGTGATCCTGGACGCGGACGGGCAGGATCCACCTGAGCTCATTCCCGAGCTGGTCGCTCGCTGGCGCGAAGGCTTCGATGACGTGCACGGCACGCGGCTTGCGCGCGAAGGCGATGGCTGGTTCAAGCGCGCCTCGGCGCACCTGTTCTATCGCGTGATGCAGCGCCTGTCGAAAACCCCGGTGCCGGCCGACACCGGAGACTTCCGCCTGCTTTCTCCGCGTGCGCTGGCCGCGCTGCGCGAACTGCGCGAGCGCCACCGGTTCATGAAGGGCCTGTTCGGCTGGATCGGCTTCAACCGCGTCAGCGTGCCCTACCGGCGCGAGCCGCGGCTGGCCGGCCGCAGCAAGTTCAACGCGTGGCGACTGTGGAACTTCGCGCTCGAGGGCATCACCAGCTTTTCCACCGCGCCGCTGCGGCTGGCCACCTACCTGGGCATCGCCACGGCGCTGCTGGCGTTCGGCTATGGCCTGTGGATCATCGCCAAGGCCCTGGTCTGGGGCGACGCGGTGGCGGGTTGGCCGACGATGATGGCGGTGATCCTGTTCCTTGGCGGCGTGCAGCTGATGGCGCTGGGCCTGATCGGTGAATACCTCGGCCGGCTTTACGAGGAATCGAAGCAGCGGCCGCTTTACCTGGTCGACACCTGGTCGCAGGCCGAAGGGGTATGCTCGGGCGTGCCCCCCACGATCGACGAGCGAGGTCGCGATGCGCACGGTAAGGCAGCTGCTGGAATCCAAGGGTCCTGAGGTCCATGCGATAAGCCCGGACGCGGCGGTGATCGACGCCATCCGGCTGATGGCCGAGAAAGGCATCGGCGCACTGGTGGTGCTGGATGCGGGAGGGCGGCTCGCAGGCATCGTTTCCGAGCGCGACTACGCGCGGAAGATCGTGCTCGACGGGCGTTCGTCGAAAGACACGGCGGTGCGCGACATCATGACCGCCGATGCGGTGACGGTCGGCCTCGACGACGTCGCGCCGGCGTGCATGCAGCTGGTGACCGAGCGCCGCATCCGCCACCTGCCGGTGGTGGTGGACGGCAAGGTGGTGGGCCTGGTCTCGATCGGCGACCTGGTCAAGGCGGTGATCGAGGAGCAGCAGCTCGAACTCGATCACCTGCAGCGCTACATCACCTCCTGACGGGTGACCGGGGCGGGCAGCGGCACCACCCTGCGGCACCGGCATTTGTGGGAGCGGCTATAGCCGCGATGGCCTTGCCGTGGCCATGGCCATTG
>NZ_JBCLUZ010000013.1:0-62536 GCF_039548395.1 Luteimonas changyuni | reverse complement strand
TTGTGGGAGCGGCTATAGCCGCGATGGCCTTGCCATTGCGGGAGCGGCTTGGTCGACCGGTAGAGCATTCGCGGCTATAGCCGCTCCCACAAAAGCCGCTCCCGCAAAAGCAGCTGCCACAAGTGCAGCTGCTGCAAGTGCGCGCTATCGCGCGTACTCGCCGCCGCAGTCGCTGTCTTCGCCGCCGCCGAGTTCCAGCGTGGCCAGCAGCGCTGCCGGGGGCGCGATGCTGGCGAGCGTCAGCGCGATCGCGCCGCGCAGGCCGAGCCTGGCCATGTCGGGACGGAAGCCGGGGTCGCGGAAGCTGCCGTCGACCACCAGCGGCGAGCGCAGCGCGAGAATGCTGCGGTCCTTGGGCCTTGGCCTGAGCTCCAGGTCCAGCTGCTCCTCGCCCAGGTCGACCGTGCCCTTGCCGATGATGATCGTGTCGCTGGTGTCGAATGCCAGCGCGCGCGCCGTCATCACCCCGTCTTCGACCGCGAAGTCGCCGAAGGCGCAGCGGATCGCCACCTTGCGGTCCTTGCCGATCAGGAATTTGAGCGCTTCGTAGATGTCGATGCCGGCGAGTTCGACCAGCAGGTTGCTGATCTCGCCGCGGCCCATGCCCAGCGCGATGTCACCGTCGGCGGTGGCGAGCATGCGGGCGATGGAATTGCCGCTGCCGGCGATGTCGATGTCGCCGCTGATGCTGCCCACTGCGTCGGCGGCGAGTTCGGAGTCCGGGAACAGCCGGCCCAGCTCCAGCCCGCGGGCACGGATCGCGGCGTCGGTACGGATCGCATCCTGACGCGCGTCCATGCGCACGGTCGAGCGCACGCGGCCGCCGGCAACGCCGAAGTCGAGCGGCTCCAGCCGCAGCAGCCCGGCTTCAAGCACGAGGTGCGCGTCCATGTCGTCCAGCGGCCAGCCCGGGGCCTCGATGCGCGCCGCCTTCCAGCGCACGTCGGCGTCCATCGTGCGCAGCTTGTGCAGCTCGTAGGGCGTGTCCGGAAGCAGGCGACCTTCGGCGGCGCGGGCGGCGGCCTGCGCCTCGAGTTCGGCATTTCCGGTTTCATCGCCATCGCTGTCGGGCGGCGCGCCGACGAAGCCGCCGAGATCGTCGAAGTCGAGCAGTTCGGAATGCAGGTCGCCCTCGAACAGCAGGCGCTCGCCGCCGGTGGTGATCTTGGCGGTGCCGCCGAGGTCGCTGTCGCCGACCGTGCCGCTGAAGCCCTGGTAGCGCCAGACGGCGCCGTCGCGGACCAGGCGGCCGTCGAGTGCGTAGCGCGGTGTATGCGGCAGCGCGATCCCGAGCAGGGGATAAAGGTCTTCCAGGTCCCTGCCCGACAGCGCCATCTGGACGTCGAACGCGTCCAGCCCGAGCAGCCGGGTGATGGCACCGCGGGCATGCGCACTCGTGGCCCCGGCGGTCGCGCGGAGATCGAGTGCGAAGGGCGTATCGGTGGAGCGCAGTTCGAGCGGTGACGCGACCGCGCCGCTGAGTTCGAAGGCCTCGCCGCGCCAGTGGCCATCACCGTGCAGGGTGAGCGGGCGTTCACCGGTGTCTTCGCCATCGTGGCTGGCCACGGCGAGATCGATGTCGGTTTCACCGGCGCGGTCGATGAAGTGCAGGCGCCCCTCGTCCACCAGCAGGCGGTCGATCCGCGGCCCCTCGCCATCGCCTGACATGCCTTCAAAGGTCCAGTTGCCGCCGTCGTCGCCGGCTTCCAGCAGCAGGTCGGGCCTGGACAGGCCGAGCTCGGGGATGTGGATGCTGCCGCTCAGCAGCGAGAACGGCCGCACGTGCAGTTCAAGAGAGTCGGCCTTCGCCATCTCGGGCGTGTCCGACCAGTCGGCGTTGCCGAGCACCAGCCTGTCGGCGCGGACGATCGTGGTGAGGCCCAGGTCGACGTCGAGGTCGCCGCCGATGTCGAAGCTGCGCCCGGTCTGCGCGGACACCACGCGCTCCACCGGTCCCTTGAACCAGTTCCAGTCCCAGAGCAGGACCAGGACCAGCATCGCGATGGCGAACACTGCCGCGGTCACGCGCCACGGATGCGCGCGGGCACTGGCCAGTGTCCTTTCATATGGCTTGCGATGCTGCGGGTGCTCCGTCGACATGCGCCGGTTCCGGTGTGGATGCCGGGCCACCTTCCACCGCAGGCGGTAAAACGAGGGTGAACGGACGTGCGGATGTTCAGCCGGGCAGCGTGACCTGCGCCATCACCGCGATGTAATGGCACACGCTCCCGGCGATGCAGAACAGGTGCCAGATCGCGTGCGAATAGGGGAGCGATTCGCGATGGTAGAAGACCGTGCCCAGGGTATAGAACACGCCGCCGGCGACCAGCCAGCCGAAGGTCCATGCGTCCAGCGCGGCCAGTACCGGCTTGATGGCCACCAGCACCAGCCAGCCCATGGCCACGTAGACCAGCGTCGACAGGCGCTTGAAGCGGCCGGTGTAGAACAGCTTGAACACCACGCCGGCAAGCGCCAACGTCCAGATCGCGGCGAACAGGCTCCATCCCCAGGGCCCGCGCAGGCCGATCAGGGTGAACGGCGTGTAGGTACCGGCGATCAACAGATAGATCGCGCAGTGGTCGAACACCTTGAGCCGGCCCTTGAGCACCGGATGCTGGAACGAGTGGTACAGGGTGGACGCGAGGTAGAGCAGCAGCAGGCTGCTTCCGAACACGATCGCCGCGCCAAGCTGCCAGCCATTGCCGTACAGCGCGGCCAGGGTGATCAGCACCGCGCCGCCTGCAAGCGCGGCAGTCGCGCCGAGGCCGTGGGTCAGCGCACTGGCGAGTTCCTCGCGCCTTTCGCGCAGGCTCATGGTGGACACGATGGAATCCCGGGGGAGGAACGGGATCGATCATGCCACGCGCAGGCGTATCGGGGATGTCGTGCGACAGACGCTCAGCCAGCGGCCCGGGTGTGGGCCTGCTCGCGCGTGGCCAGGAACTCCACGTCGGGCCAGCGTTCGACGGCGAGCTGGAGGTTGACGCGGGTCGGAGCGAGGTAGACCAGCTGGTCGGCGGCATCGATTCCGAGGTTTGTCGCGTTCTTCTCGCGGAATTCCTCCAGCTTGCGCTCGCTGGCGCAGCGCACCCAGCGGGTGGTCACGACGCCGACCGGTTCGAAGATCGCGTCCACGCCGTACTCGGCCTTGAGCCGGTACGCGGCCACCTCGAACTGCAGCACGCCGATCGCGCCCAGGATCAGGTCGTTGGACATCAGCGGCCGGAAGAACTGCGTGGCACCCTCCTCCGACAGCTGGGCCAGGCCCTTCTGCAGCTGCTTGAGCTTGAGCGGATCGCGCAGGCGCGCGCGGCGGAACAGCTCGGGCGCGAAGTTGGGGATGCCGGTGAACGAGAACTGCTCGCCCTCGGTGAAGGTGTCGCCGATCGAGATCGTGCCGTGGTTGTGGATGCCGATCACGTCGCCCGGATACGCCTCGACCGCGATCTCGCGGTCGCTGGCCATGAAGGTCAGCGCGTTGGCCAGCTTCATGTCCTTGCCGGTGCGCACGTGGAAGGCCTTCATCCCGGCCTCGAAGCGGCCCGAACACACGCGCATGAAGGCGACGCGGTCGCGGTGCTGCGGATCCATGTTGGCCTGGATCTTGAACACGAAGCCGCTGAGCTTCGCTTCACCGGGCGCGACCTCACGACCGGTGGTCGCGCGCGGCTGCGGCGACGGCGCCTGGCGCACGAAGAAGTCGAGCAGCGGCTGCACGCCGAAGTTGTTCACCGCCGAGCCGAAGAACACCGGCGTCTGGTGCCCGGCCAGGTATTCGGCGGAATCGAAACCGTGGCTTGCGCCTTGGACCAGCTCCAGCTCGTCGCGAAGCTCGCGCAGCATGTCGGCGCCGATGCGCTGCTCCACGCGCGGGTCGTCGAGCGACGGGAAGATCGTCGAATCCTGGCGGGTGAAGTTGCGGCCCTGCTCGTACAGGTGGACCTCGCCGGTCAGCAGGTGGACCACGCCCTTGAGCCGCTTGCCCATGCCGATCGGCCATGTCACCGGCGCGCACTGGATGCCGAGCACGCTCTCGACCTCGTCCAGCAGCTCGATCGGCTCGCGGCCTTCGCGGTCGAGCTTGTTGATGAAGGTCATGATCGGCGTGTCGCGCATGCGGCACACCTCCATCAGCTTGATGGTGCGTTCCTCGACGCCCTTGGCGACGTCGATCACCATCAGCGCCGAGTCCACCGCGGTCAGCACCCGGTAGGTGTCCTCGCCGAAGTCGGCGTGGCCGGGGGTGTCGAGCAGGTTGACGATGCGGCCCTCGTAGGGGAACTGCATCACCGAGCTGGTGACCGAGATGCCGCGCTCCTGCTCGAGCTTCATCCAGTCGGACGTGGCATGGCGCGCGGCCTTGCGGCCCTTCACGCTGCCCGCCATCTGGATCGCGCCGCCGAACAGCAGCAGCTTCTCGGTCAGCGTGGTCTTGCCGGCGTCGGGATGCGAAATGATCGCGAACGTGCGGCGGCGGGCGGCTTCGGCGGAAACGTCAGGCATGGCGATACGCGCCGCGCTGGCGCCGTCGGGGTGTGCGGAAAGTCCGGGATTATACGGGGCTGGTGTGGGTCCGAAGAACTTCTGCCACGGATTTACGCGGATTGCGTGGAGTTTGCGGGGGATTGCTCCGGGAGGGTGGGGCGCGCGCTGCCCGCCGTGGAGGCAGCGTCGCCGCAGATGTCGCAACCGGGCGGTCGTCACCGGATCAAGCGGCACAGCTACGCCAGGGCGACCCCTACGATCGCGAGCGTGCGCCCGCTCTTGATCTCCATCCCGAAAGCCAAGAAACTCCACGGCCCGTTCCGTGCACAGGGGGTGTGCGGAGAGCCGGCCATGGATGGCCGGCGCCCGGCCGCTGGGAGCAGGATGCGGAGACGGCCGGCGCAGCACACCCCCTGTGTGCGGGACGGGCAGCGCGGACCACAACGGAGAAATGCACGGGACGGGCAGCGCGGACCACAACGGAGAAATGCACGGGATGGACAGCGCGGACTACAACGGAAAAATGCGCGGCACGTGCAGCGCGGACCAGGACGGAGCAGCTCCAAGCGCCTCAATGCCCCCAACTGTCACGTCAGCACCGCAGAGCCTCGATGAAGAATCCCGATCCGCGTAACTCCGTGGCAAAAAAGCTCCTGGCTCTTCACTCCACCCCCGCCGCCGCCTCGCTGAAGCGGAGGATCCCGGCCGGGCCGAACATCTTGAAGGGCAGGGACACCAGGCGCATGCCGCGGTTGGCCTGGATGGCGAAGTGCAGGTGCGGGCCGCCGCTGTAGCCGGTGCTGCCGGAGCTGCCGATGCGCTGGCCGCGGCGCACGCGTTCGCCCTGGCGGACCTGCGCGCCGTCAGGCGCAAGGTGGGCGTAGACGGCCATGGTGCCGTCGTCGTGCAGGATGCGGATGAAATTGGCGCGGTCGGTGTCGGCGGGTGAATCGAGGCCGCCGTTGCTGAAGCGGGCCTCGACCTGCATCACCACGCCGTCGCGCGCGGCCAGCACCGGGGTGCCTTCGGCGACGGCGAAGTCGACCGCGTGGCGATTCTCGTCGTCGCGGTGGCTGAAAGCGCCGCCCCATCCCTGGCCGATGCTGAGCACGTGGGTGGCCAGCGGCCATGCGTATTCGACATCGCGCGGTCGCGCGCCGGGATGGCCGGGCACCACGTCGAGCAGGAGCAGGGCGTCGGCGCGGTCCACACGCGAGACCAGCACCCGGCCCAGCGATGGGACGGTTGCGCGCGCTGGCAGCGCTGGATGTGCCACGGGCGTCGCGCCGCGGGCGCGCAGCACGACCTCGACGGGGCCGGAAAGCAGGTTCTCCGCCCACGCCTCGGGGCCGTGGCCGCGGTCCACGAGGTCCAGTCGCGCAAGCGGTGCGGGACCCTGGCGCGCGCCTGCAACGGGCTCGGCGGCCCGCGCGGTGCCGGACAGAGCGCAGCCTGCGGGCAGCGCGATGCACCCTGCAAGCAGCATCGCGGCGGCGAAGAGAGTGCGCATCGGTCAGTGCAGGCAGGCGGTGTCCAGGCCCAGCGCATCGACGATGTCGCCCAGGTCGAAGGCCGAAACCGCACGGTCGTCGTGCACGGCGTACAGCACGCCGCCGGGGAATCGCGGCGTGGCCGGGGCGTGCAGGGCGATGCCGTCGGTGCGCGCGGTGGTCCCGCCGTGGAAGCTGCCCGCCGGCTCCAGGCTCTTGCGGTCGAATAGATGGAACCGGGTCAGCGGCGCCTGCTGGTCCACCGCCAGCCAGTAGCCGCCGGTGGCGCTGCAGGCCCAGAGCACCACGCCCTCGGCCTCGCCGGTGAACGTGCCTTCCGGCAGGCTGCGCCCGGTCCAGCGGCCGGCAAAGTCGTAGACGTGGATGTTCGACGGGCTGGTCTGGTCTTCTTCGGCGACCAGCAGGCGGTCGTGCGCCGGGTCGCCGGCGATCGACTCGACCATGTTCAGGCGCGCCGGGCCCGCGGTCTCGCCGAAGGATCCGAGATGGGCGGCATCAAGGTGGCCCTGGTCGTCGAAGCGCAGGCGGTAGCGGCGTACGCGCTGCGACAGCTCCTCGGCCGGCGGCACCACGTCATGGCGTTCGCCGTACATGAAGCTGTCGGTGACGAAGACCTCGAGCTCCCGCGGCGCGCGCTCGTGCAGCCAGATGCCGTAGGGGCTGCGCAGTTCGTCGTGGCCAAAGCTGGCCACCGGCGCGAAGTCCGGCAGCGACAGCAGCTGCACGCGATGGTTGTCGCGCTCGACCACGAACAGGATGTCGCCGAAGACCGCGAGGCCATTGGGACGGTTGAACGCGCCCGGCGTTTCCCCGCGCGCGCCGACGGTGCGCAGCGGCGCGCCGGAGTCGCCGTTGAACACCGTCAGGCGATGGGTGGACTTGCCGGTGGCGAGCAGCCAGGTGTCACCCTCGCCGGAGACCCAGGTGATCACGGAGTCCAGCTCTTCGCCGGGCACGTCGGGCGAAATCCAGGCTTCGGCGACCAGCGCCGATACGGGCGGGACCGACGGCGCCGCGGATGGCCGGGAGGGCGGGGGGAACTGCGGGGATGTGGCGCAGGCGGCAAGCAGGAGGGCGAGCGCACTCGCAACGATGGGTCTCGACATCGCGTGATTATGCGGTGCCCGACACCGTTCCGGCGACCGCAGAATAATAATATCGCTTCATCCGCATGAAGCGATTGACAGCGATCGTCGCCGGTGTCAATCTGCGGCCATCCATCGAGACCGGCTGAGGGACAGGCCCGACGAAGCCGGGGCAACTGGATGGGGCGCAAGCCCCGTCCGCTGTGCCAAGTCCTGCGGGGACCTGTGTGTCTACCGGAAGATGGCTGCGGATCACCCGTCGGGGTGGTTCGTCGCGTATCGCCGCCGCTGCTGCGATACCCATCCTTCGGCATGCCCCGCGGCATCGATGGCCTTGTCCACACACGGATATCGCCATGAGCCTCGAAGACTGCATCGCCCCTTCCGCCACGCGTGCCGCAGCGTTCCCCATCGCCCCCGAACCGCCGGCTCTTCCCACGGCGAGCTGCGACGGCCATGCCGCCATGCGCGGCGAGATCGACGTGGTGCTGGCGATGCGCCACGCCGGTGCCCGCCGCCTGCGCCTGGCCTGGGAACTGCTTGGACCCGAAGCCGCGCCGGTGGTGCTGGTGTCTGGCGGGATCTCAGCCGGGCGCCACCTCGTGGCCAGCGCCGCATTCCCGCAGCGCGGCTGGGCCGAGTCCACGGTCGGCAACGGCCGCGCCCTTGATCCGACGCGCCTGCGCCTGCTCGCCTTCGACCATGTCGGCGCCGACGGTGGCCTCGACGCGGTGATCGACACCGCCGACCAGGCCGATGCGGCGGCGGTGCTGCTCGACGTGCTCGGCATCGCGCGGCTGCGTGCATTCGTCGGCTATTCCTACGGCGCCGCGGTCGCATTGCAGTTCGCCGCGCGGCACGGCGGACGCCTGCAGCGTGTGGTCGCGGTCAGCGGTGCGCACCGAGCGCATCCCTGGGCCGCGGCGGGGCGCGCGCTGCAGCGCAAGGCGGTGGCGCTGGGCGGGCTGCAGTGTGCGGAAGGCCAGGGGCTCGCGCTAGCGCGGCAGTTCGCGATGCTCGGCTATCGCAGTGGCGACGGGTTCGCCGAGCGCTTCGGCGCGCCGGCCGAGGTGGTCAACGGACGCGTCAGGGTCGCGTCCGAGGATTACCTCGACGCCGCAGGCGTGCGCTTTGTCGCGAGCACGCCGGCGGTCGCCTGGCAGCGATTGTCGGAGTCGCTCGACCTGCACCGCGTGGCCCCCTCGGACGTCCGCGTGCCGGTGACCGTGGTGGCGGTCGAGGGCGACCCGCTGGTGCCGCTGTCCGAAGCGGTGGCATTGGTGGAAGGCCTCGGCGGCCCGGCCAATCTGCGCGTGCTGCGTTCGCCGCACGGCCATGACGCCTTCCTCAAGGACGATGGCCGCATCGACGCGATCCTGCGCACCGCGCTGGACACGGAGGTGTCGGCATGAGCGGGCGCGATCACGGCCAGGGCGAAGCCACCCGCGCCGTGCGCGCGGGCATCGACCGCGACCCGGCGTTTGGCGCCGTGGTGCCGCCGCTGGTGCTGTCGTCGAACTTCAGCTTCGAAGGCATCGGCGGCAAGCGCGAGTACGACTACACCCGCAGCGGCAACCCCACCCGCGACCTGCTTGGCGCGGCGCTGGCCGATCTCGAAGGCGGCGCCGGCGGCGTGGTGACCTCCAGCGGCATGGCTGCGATCACCCTGCTGCTGCACGCGCTGCTCGGGCCCGGCGACCGCCTGGTGGTGCCGCACGATGCCTATGGCGGCAGCTGGCGCTTGTTCGACGCACTCGCGCGCAAGGGCCATTTCGAACTGGTCACCGCCGACCTGACCGATCCGCGTGCGCTGGCCGAAGCCCTGGCGACGAAGCCGAAGCTGGTGCTGGTCGAGACGCCCTCCAATCCGCTGCTGCGGATCACCGACCTGCGCTTCGTGATCGAGGCCGCGCATCGCGCCGAGGCCCTGGTCGCGGTCGACAACACCTTCCTGTCACCGGCGCTGCAGCAGCCGATCGCCTTCGGCGCCGACGCCGTGCTGCATTCGACCACCAAGTACATCAACGGCCACAGCGATGTGGTCGGCGGCGCGGTGGTGGCCGCGACGCCCGAGCTGCACGAATGCTTCAGCTGGTGGGCGAACGCGCTGGGCATCACCGGTGCGCCGTTCGACAGCTTCCTCACCCTGCGCGGCCTGCGCACGCTGGATGCGCGCCTGCGCGTGCACCAGGAAAACGCCGAGGCCATCGCGCGCCAGCTTGACGGCCACCCGGCGGTGGCGCGCGTGTATTGGCCAGGCCTGGAGTCGCACCCGGGTCACGCCGTGGCGGCGCGCCAGCAGAAGGGCTTCGGCGCCATGCTGAGCGTGGAGCTGGAGGGCGGCGAGGACGCCGTGCGTGCCTTCATCGATGGCCTGGGCTGCTTCACCCTGGCCGAATCGCTGGGCGGCGTGGAAAGCCTGGTCGCGCATCCAGCCACGATGACCCATGCTGCGATGACGCCCGGGGCGCGGGAGAAGGCCGGCATCGGCGACGGACTCCTGCGCCTGTCAGTGGGCATCGAGGCGCTCGATGACCTGCGGGCCGACCTGGATGCCGCGCTCGAACGCGCCCAGGGCGTGCTGGCGGCGGCCACCTGCCTGAGGGCGGATGCATGAGCGCCGTCATCCGGTTGCCGCGGGCGGTCCGCGACCGTGGGCAAGCCCTGCGTGCTCCGCAGCCGGAGCCCCGCCTCGCCCTGCTGGGCACCGGCACCGTGGGCAGCGCCTTCGTCGAGCGCTGTGAACGCCTGCGCGCACAGGGCGCAAGCCTTCCCGCGTTCGCATGGCTGTCGAACACGCGCGCGCTGCGCGAAGGCGGCGCGCGCCCGCTTGAAGCACTCGCGGAGCTGGATGCCGCGGCGCCCGTGCGCCGCGGAGCCTGGATGCATTGGGTCGAAAGCGAGGGCCTGCGTCCGGGCGACGTAGTGGTCGATGCCACCGCCAACGACAGCGTGGCCGGCTGGCACAGCGAATGGCTGGCGCGCGGCATCCACGTGGTGACCGCCAACAAGCTCGGCAACGGCGGTGACCTGGCGCGCGCGCAGGCGATCGTGGAGGCGCAGGAGGCGGGCGATGCGCGCTATGGCGACAGCGCCACCGTGGGCGCCGGGCTGCCGCTGCTGCGCTCGATCCGCGAGCTGGTGGCCGGCGGCGACCGCATCCGCTCTGTCGAGGGCGTGCTGTCGGGGTCGCTGGCCTGGCTGTTCGACCGCCACGACGGATCGCGGCCGTTCTCGGCGCTGGTGCGCGAGGCGCGTGAACTGGGCTATGCCGAACCCGATCCGCGCACCGACCTCTCGGGTGAGGACGTGAAGCGCAAGCTGCTGATCCTTGCGCGCGCTGCCGGACTGGCGCTCGAGGCGGGGCAGGTGCGCGTGGATTCGCTGCTCACCGATGCCCTGGCGTCGGCACCGGGGGCCGAAGTGGACGCACTGCTGCCTTCGCTCGACGCAGCCCTGCACGCGCGTTTCCGGCAGGCCGCTGCCGACGGCGCGCGGCTGCGCTTCGTCGCCCGTTTCGACGCCGACGGCGCGAGGGTGGGCCTGGACGCACTTCCGGCTTCGCACCCGCTGGGCGCTGGCGGCGGCACCGACAACATCGTCGCGATCGGCAGCTGTCGCTACGCGCACCAGCCGCTGGTGATCCGCGGGCCGGGTGCAGGTGCGGGCGTCACCGCGGCGGCGCTGCTGGACGACGTGCTGGCCATCGTCCATCGCTGAGCAGGCCCGGTCGGCCGTGCAGCCGTGCAGTCGTGCAGCCGTTCAGTCGGCGGTGCGCCGTCCGCCATGGCCAGCGCCTGCGGGGCCACGACGGCAGGCCACAGTCGGAACGCTCAGCACTCGATGACGTTCACGGCCAGGCCGCCGCGCGAGGTTTCCTTGTATTTGTCCTGCATGTCGCGGCCGGTGTCGCGCATGGTCTTGATGACCTCGTCCAGGGTCACCTTGTGCTTGCCGTCGCCGCGCATGGCCATTCGCGAGGCGTTGATCGCCTTCACCGCGCCCATGGCGTTGCGCTCGATGCAGGGGATCTGCACCAGACCGCCGATCGGATCGCAGGTCAGGCCGAGGTTGTGCTCCATGCCGATCTCGGCCGCGTTCTCGATCTGGCTCGGGGTGCCGCCAAGCGCCGCGGTCAGTCCCGCCGCGGCCATCGAACACGCCACGCCGACCTCGCCCTGGCAGCCGACCTCGGCGCCGGAGATCGAGGCGTTTTCCTTGTAGAGGATGCCGACCGCGGCGGCGGTGAGCAGGTAGTCGAACATGCCCTGCTCGCTGGCGCCGGGGCAGAAGCGCTCGTAGTAGCGCATCACCGCGGGCAGGATGCCGGCGGCGCCGTTGGTTGGCGCGGTCACCACGCGGCCCCCGGCGGCGTTCTCCTCGTTCACCGCCAGCGCGTACAGATTGACCCAGTCGAGCACGGTCAGCGGGTCGCGTATTCCGGCCTCGGGGCGCTCGGACAGCTCGGCGTACAGCGCCGGCGCGCGGCGCGACACGCGCAGGCCGCCGGGCAGGGTGCCGCCGTTGGCGATGCCGCGCTGGATGCAGGACTGCATGGCGTCGTGGATCTCGCGCAGGCCCGCGCGCACCTCATCCTCGCTGCGCCAGCAGGTCTCGTTGGCCATCATCAGCTGGGCGATGCTCAGTCCGTGCTCCTGTGCCTGCGCCAGCAGCTCGCGGCCGCTGTTGAAGGGGTAGGGCACCGGCGTGGTGTCGGCGACGATGCGGTCTTCGGCGGCCTCGTCCTGGTTGACCACGAAGCCGCCGCCCACGGAGTAGTAGTCGCGGGTGGCGATCACGTCCTCGCTGGCGTCGTAGGCGGTGAAGCGCATGCCGTTGGTGTGGTGCGGCAGCTTCTGGCGCTTGTTCATCACCAGGTCGCGCTTCTCGTTGAAAGCAACCACGTGGCGGCCGAGGAGCCTGACCTGCTTTTCGCCGCGGATGCGTTCGAGCGCGGCGGGGATGATGTCGGGCTCGATGCTGTTGGGATGCTGGCCTTCCAGGCCCATCAGCACGGCCTTGTCGGTGCCGTGGCCACGGCCGGTCAGGGCCAGCGAACCGAACACCTCGGCGCGGATGCGGGCGACGTCCTGCAGGCGGCCGGATTCGTCGAGCCAGTGTTCGACGAAGCGCGCGGCGGCACGCATCGGGCCGACGGTATGCGAGGAGCTCGGCCCGATGCCGATCTTGTAGAGGTCGAACGTGCTGACGGCCATGGCATCCCGAAGCGGCTGGGTGTATTGCCTATGATAGCCGTCGCCGCGCACGGACCCGTGCGCCGGCGTACCGGAAGCGAGACCCTGCCGCATGCCCCTGATCCTGTTCCAGCGCGACGACTGCCACCTCTGCGACCTCGCCCTGGAGGTGCTGGCCGCGGCGCGGGTCCCGGAGTTCGAGAGCGTGTTCATCGACGGCGACGAGGCGCTGGAGGCCCGGTATGGCGAGCGCGTGCCGGTGCTGCGCGACGATGGCGGGGGCCGCGAGCTGGACTGGCCGTTTGATCTTCGCGGCCTTGAAGGGTTTTTGCCTGGTTGAAAGGCCCCGGGGTCGGGGCTTGCCGAAGAGGGCGGCGCTGTCAGCGGGTGGCTTCGAGTTCTATCCGCACGTCGACCGCGTCGCCAATCATGGAGTCCCATGCGGTGCTGCCGAAGTCCGCGCGGCTCAGCCTGGCGGTGGCCGAAAACCCGACGGTGTGGCGGAACGGCGGCAGCGGATAGCGGCGCTCTGCGTTGCGGACCGCATCAAGCACCACCTCCCGGGTGGTGCCGCGCAGCGTGAGCTGGCCGTGGATGCGGGCGCGCCCGGCACCCAGCACTTCGATGCGCGTGGAATGGAAGGCCGCGACCGGGTGCCGCCCGGTGTCGAGCAGTCCGCGCGCGGCGACCGCGCGGTTCCATGCGGCATCGCCGAAATCCAGCTGCGCGAGCGGGATCGCGACCTCCACCTGTGCGCCTTCCCAGGACCCGGGCACCAGCTGCAGCGTGCCGGTGGTTCCCGACACCGTGGCGACGGCTTTCGAGAATCCGGCGTGGTCGACCGCGATCACGATTCGCGTGTGCACCGGGTCCAGCGTGTAGGCGTGGGCCCCGGGATGCGGCGCCGGAGCAGGATCGGGGAGCACGCGGACGGAGCCGGTCGCCGGGTCGACCGCCGGCGACGCGCCGGCCACCGACGCATCGCGCGATGGGACCTGCGCGCACGCGCAGGCCAGCGCGCAGAGCGCGGCCACTGCCGCGGATCGCAGGCCGGGTCGCTGGTGGATGGCAGGCATGGCGTCACCCGGATGTGGCCGCACGGACCGGTGGCCCGATTCTAGGCAGCTCCGGCGCGTGGCGAAACTTGCGCCAGCGCGCGGCCATTGCGAGGATGCCCCGGGGTCGATCGGTGCGCGGCGCACCGTGGACATGGGGAGTTCGATGCGGGCTTGGGCAAGGGGCTGGTGGCTGTGCCTGCTATCGCTGCTTGCGGGTGCGGCCGCTGCCAGCGTGCCGCAGCTGGCGCAGCTGCCGCAGCCGCGGCAGGTCAGCGTGATCGACGGCCTGCCGTCCAATCGCGTCAATGCCATCGCCGAGGACCGGCAGGGCTATCTCTGGATCGCGACCCGCGACGGCCTGGCGCGTTACGACGGCGTCGGCTTCCGCATCTGGCGCGTTGGCGACGGGCTGCGTGACAACTTCGTGTGGTCGGTGCACGTCGACACCCGGGACAGGGTGTGGATCGGCACGGCATCGTCGGGCCTGGCGATGCTCGACGTCGACCGCGAGCATTTCACCTGGTACGACCGTGAGACGCAGCCGGAGATGGCCAGCAACGACATCTGGTCGATCAACGGCACGCCCGATGGCGACATCTGGTTCGGTAGCTCGGGAGGCGGCCTGCACCGGCTGTCGGCGGACGGTGTGCTGCGGCGCTACCAGCGCGATCCCGATGATGCCTCCAGCCTGCCCTCGGATGGCGTTTCGCACCTCATCGTGGACCGCAGCGACGGCACCCTGTGGGTCGGGACCAAGGGTGGCGTCGCGCGCTGGAACGGACGCGGCTTCGAGCGGCTGCCATCGGAAATGCTTGGCACGCAAATGGTCGACGGGATGGCCATCGACGACGCCGGCAGCCTGTGGATGGGCATCCACGGCGGCGGCATGGTGCGCCACGCCGACGGTCGCCTGGAGCCCCTGCCATGGGCCGACCCGATACTCGGCGAGGTGGCGCTCAACATGCTCATCCAGGACTCGCGGGGCGCGCGCTGGCTGGATACGCGCAGCGGGCTGGCCTGGGTCCATGAAGGACAGGTCCGGAACGTGCCGCTGTACAGCACCACCAGCCGCGGCATGGTGCGCCCGGCCTGGTCGAGCGCCTACGAGGATCGCGAAGGCGGATTGTGGTTCGCCAGCTCCGACTCGGGCCTGTGGCACCTGCCGGCCAACTGGCGGAACTTCACCGTGCTGCAGCGGCGCCTCGGCGATCCGTCCTCGCCGGCCAACGCCTTCGTCTACAGCGCCGCGCCGGCGTCGCCGGACACGGGCAGCGGGATGTGGCTGGTCGGCAGCGGTGGCACGCTCGACCACCTCTCGCCCGGCACCGGGGTGATCGAACACCGGCTGGCGGCGGCCTGCGGCGCGCTGTTCATCACCGGGGTGATCGAGGCCGCCGACGGCGGCGTCTGGCTCGGTTGCCAGGACCAGCTGGTGCGCTTCGACCCGGACAGCCGCGACGTGCGCCGCTGGCATGCCGACGGCAGCCCGGATGCGGCGCCGCCGGGACGCATTGCCCAGTTCGTCGAACAGCGCGACGGCAGCCTGTGGCTGGCGAGCCACCAGAGCATCCAGGTGCGCGATGCCGAGGGCACGGTGCTGGATACCATCCATCGCGGCGACGACCGCGGACTGGCCGCGTCGACCCTGGTCGAGCACATGGTGCGCGCGCCGGACGGCGGGGTCTGGCTGGCCAGCACCGAGGGCCTGCTCGCCTGGAACGACGGCACGGCGCGGTTCGAGCGCGTACCCGGTGCACCGGAGGCGGCGCTCTACAGCATCGCCTTCGATGGCGACGGCGTGGCATGGCTGGCCGGCTACGGCGAGCTCGGCGCCTACGCCTGGGACGGCGGCGCGCTGGCCCCGCTGCGCACGTTCGGTGCCGCCGAGGGCCTGCCGATGGTCGCCCCGGGCGGGGTGATGCTGGACGATGCCGGCGTGGTCTGGCTGACCACGGTGCGCGGCCTGGTGCGCATCGATCCGGAGAGCGGCCAGCTTCGCGTCTACGGCGTGCACGACGGATTGCCCAGCCACGAATTCAGCGAGTATCCCGTGCTGGCCTCGGCCCAGGGCTACGTCGCCGCCGGCACCGCCGACGGCCTGCTGCTGTTCCAGCCGGACCTGGTGCAGTGGAGCCAGCGCACGCCGACGCTTGCGATCGAATCGGTGGACCTGAGGCGCGGCGACGAGCGCATCGTCATGCCGCCGCAGGCCGCGATTTCGCTGCGCCACGACGACCGCGACCTGCGGGTGGTCGCGCGCCTGCTGTCGTTCACCGATGCCCATGCCCACCGCTACCGCTTCCGCCTCGACGGCTACGACCCCGGCTGGGTGGAGACCGGCGCCAGCGGGGAGCGCATCTTCGCGCGGCTCTCCCCGGGCAGCTACCGGCTCAGCGTCCAGGCGCGTACCGCGGACCAGCAGTGGACTCCCGTGCAGGGCCTGCAGCTGCGCGTGGAGCCGCCGTGGTGGCAGGCGCCATGGGCGGTCGTGGCGTTCGCGACCCTGGGCGCGCTGCTGGTGCTGTGGATCGTGCATGGCTACCGGCATCGCCTGAAGCGGCGGCACGCCTGGCAGCTCAACGAGCAGAAGCGCGAACTCGCCGAGCACGCATCACAGGCCAAGACGCGCTTCCTGGCCACGCTGGGCCACGAGGTGCGCACGCCGATGACCGGCGTGCTGGGCATGAGCGAACTGCTGCTGGGAACGTCCCTGGACACGCGCCAGCGCAGCTATGCCGACGCCATCCGCCGCGCCGGCGAGCACCTCATGCGGCTGGTCAACGATGCCCTGGACCTTGCGCGGATCGAATCCGGGAAGCTGGAACTCGTGCTTCAGCCCTTCGATCTGGTCAGCCTGCTGGAGGACGTCGGCGGCCTCGTCGAGCCGATGGCCCGGCAGCGCGGCCTCCGCTTCCGCTGCCACGTCGATGCGGATACGCCGCGCTGGCTGCTCGGCGATGCCGGGCGCGTGCGCCAGATCCTGCTGAACCTGCTCGGCAACGCAGTGAAGTTCACCGAAGCCGGAAGCGTCTCGCTGCAGGCCGCGCCGATCGCCTCCGGAGGCGTGCGCCTGGTGGTGTCGGACACCGGCCCGGGGCTCAACGAGGAGCAGCAGGTGCACCTGTTCCGCCGCTTCGAGCAGGCCGAGGGCGCGCGCACCGCCGCGCGCTATGGCGGCAGCGGCCTGGGCCTGGCGATCTGCCGGGAGCTGGCGATGGCGATGAAGGGGCGGATCGAACTCGACAGCACGCCGGGGCAGGGCACGGACTTCACCGTGGACCTGCCGCTGCCGGATGCGGCGCCGCCGGCGGCGCCGATCGCCGATGCCGCACCGTCCGCGCCGCGGGACGTGCAGGCGCCGCTGTCGCTGCTCCTGGTCGAGGACGATCCCACCGTCGCGCGCGTGATCGCCGGGCTCCTGCGTGCGCAGGGACACGAGGTGGTGCAGGTACCACACGGACTGGCGGCGCTCGCCGAGGTGGCGGGTACGTCGTTCGACATGGCGCTGCTGGACCTGGACCTGCCCGGCATCACCGGCCTGGCGCTGGCCAGCCAGCTGCGGGCGCGCGGGTTCGCCGCACCGCTGCTGGCGGTCACCGCGCGCGCCGACGCCGAGGCCGAGCCGCTTGCGCGGGAGGCCGGCTTCGACGGCTTCCTGCGCAAGCCGGTGACCGGCGCGATCCTGGCCGGCGCGATCGAACGCTTGCGGAACAGGGAGGGGGATTGATGGCGATATGGGACTGGAAGCGCGGGCTGGCATGCGCCGCGATGCTGTTGGTCGCGTGCGCCTCGCATGCGCTGCCGGCCGCGACCGGAGAGGCGGTGGACGATGCCCCGGAACCGTTCCTGGGCGGCTTCCTGAAGGAAACGCGCGTCGTCTATCCGCTCGAAGTCGATGGCTGGCGAGCGCAGGGCGAGAAGCTGTACGACGCAGCGGAGCTCGGCGCGTCGGTGCGCTACCAGTCCGGTGAGCGCCTGGACCGCTGGATCGACATCTATTTCTACCCGGTCGGCGTCGTGCAGGCCTCGCACCTTGACCAGGCCGCGCAGCTCACGCTGCAGGAAATCAGCACCGCCTCCGGCTACCGGGAGGTGGAGGCCGGAGCCTTGCGCAGCTTCGAAGTGGCGCTTGAAAGCGATGGCGAATCGACCAGCATCCCGGCGCGTTCGGCCGACATGCGGCTCGTGCGCGACGAGGGCGCCTTCCATTCGGCGATGGTGCTGCTGGTCGACCGCATGTACTTCGTGAAGGGTCGCTACAGCGTTGCCGCGCAGGCCATGGCGCGCGACGAGGTGCGCGCCATGCTGGAGGCATTCGTCGCGGCGATGCTGCGCGACACGTATATCGGCAGCACCGGCGGCTGCTGGTCGCCGCTGGCCATCGAGGTGCTGCCCGCGGACGCCCCGGCGCCCGCGGATGCGGGCCTCTCGATGACTTCGGATGGCGGAAACGGGGCCTGGGTGGTGGACGGGCGCGTCCTGGCGCGTGATCCGGCGAGTGCCGAAGCGCAGGCGCTGGCCGTGCTCGCGATGGGCATGGACGGCCGCGTGTACCCCGGCTGCGTCGACGCCGAGCCGCACAATCCCGAGGTGCCCGAGGGGCACCGCGAGATCCGCTTCGAATACCGCGCGCCCACCGATACGCGCAGGCACGACGGCCGCCGCCTGGCGCCGTCGGGCGCCGGCATCGGTTGAGCAAGAGCTGCGGCCGGTCAGCGCCGGCTGTAGGCGTGGACCTCGTCCACCAGCACGCGCACATGCTCCGGATCCATGCCCGGCGACATGCCGTGGCCGAGGTTGAACACGTGGCCCTCGCGCGAGCCGCCGTTGCCGTCGCGGTAGCTGTCGAGCGCGCGGCGCACTTCGCGGCGGATGGCCTCCGGCGTCCCGTACAGGGTGGTCGGGTCGAGGTTGCCCTGCAGCGCGACCTTGCCGCCGGTGGCGCGCGCGGCGTCGCCGAGCTCGATCAGCCAGTCGACGCCGAGGCCTTCCGCGCCCGAGTCGGCCAGCTCGCCGAGATAGGCGGCATTGCCCTTGCCGAACATGATCAGCGGCGTGCGGTCCGCGCCTTCGCCACGCTCGAGCTCGCGCGCGATGCGGTTGAGGTAGGGCAGCGAGAATTCGCGGTACATCGCCGGCGACAGCACGCCGCCCCAGGTGTCGAACACCTGCAGCGCCTGGGCGCCGGCCGCGCGCTGCGCGGCGAGATAGGCGATCACCGCCCGGGTGTTGACCTCAAGCAGGGCGTGCAGCGCTTTCGGATCGGTGTGCGCCATGGCCTTGATGCGGGCGAAGTCCTTGCTGCCGCCGCCTTCGACCATGTAGCAGGCCAGGGTCCAGGGGCTGCCGGAAAAGCCGATCAGCGGCACCCGGCCGTCAAGCTCGCGGCGGATCACGCGCACCGCGTCCATCACGTAGCCGAGCTCGCCTTCCATGTCCGGCACGCCGAGCTTCGCGATCGAGGCGGCGTCGCGCAGCGGGCGCTCGAACTTCGGGCCTTCGCCGTCGACGAAATACAGGCCCAGGCCCATCGCGTCGGGAATGGTGAGGATGTCGGAGAACAGGATCGCGGCGTCGAGTTCGAAGCGCTCCAGCGGCTGCAGGGTGACCTCGCAGGCCAGCTCCGGGTTCTTGGCCATGGCCAGGAAACTGCCGGCCTTGGCCCGGCTGGCGCGGTATTCGGGCAGGTAGCGGCCGGCCTGGCGCATCAGCCAGACGGGGGTGTGGTCCACGGGCTCGCGGCGCAGCGCGCGGAGGAAACGGTCGTTCTTCAGTGCTGGGGTCACGTCGGGATCCTGTAGTGCCGGCGCGCGGGGCTGCTCTAGGGCCGGGGAACGTCCGCGCCCTGCGCGAACGTCACCTGGAACCCGCGCTTGAGCTGCTGGTCGCGCGCCTGTTCCAGCGCGTGTGTCGCGCTGGCCTGGTCGAGGAACTGCTCGCGGCGCACCGTGCTGCGGCCGCCGATCTGCCCGCTTTCGCGCACCAGCAACCAGCCGCCCAGGAGGTCGGGCTGGAGCATGAGCTGCACGAAACGCGGGGCCTCGGGGCCGCCGGGTCGCTGTTGGAGGAGCAGGCGCATCCGGTGATTGTAGCCGGGCGCGGGCTTGCCGACGCCGGCCGGGCGCCGCCAGGCGCGTGCCCCGGGCGGCGGTTCAGCCCGCCCGGAGCACGTCCAGCACCCGCGCCTCGGGAACCCCGGCCACCACCCGCGCCCGGCCCGGCCCGTCCCACAGCACGAAGCGCAGGCCGTCGGCCTGGGCCTTCTTGTCCAGGCGCATGCGCGCCAGCAGCGCGGCCGGGTCGAGGCCGCGGGGAAGCGCCACCGGCAGCCCGAAGCGTTCGAGGACGCCGCACAGCGCGTCGGCATCGGCCGCGTCCGCGAGTCCCAGTCCGGCCGACAGCCGGGCCGCCAGCACCATGCCCACGGCCACCGCTTCGCCGTGGTTGAGGCCGTCGTAGCCCTGTTCGGCCTCGATCGCATGGGCGAAGGTGTGGCCGAAATTCAGCAGCGCGCGCTCGCCGTGCTCGAACGGGTCGCGCTCGACGATCGCCGCCTTGTGCGCGCAGCTGCGGGCGATGGCCGTCGCCAGCGCGGCGTCCTCGCGCTCCAGCAGCGCCCCGGCGTGGCCGCACAGCCAGTGCAGGAAGGCCTCGTCGACGATGGCGCCGTACTTGACCACTTCTGCCAGGCCGGCGCGCAGTTCGCGGTCGGGCAGGGTGCGCAGCGCGCCGGTATCGGCGAACACGGCGCGGGGTGGATGGAAGGCGCCGACGAGGTTCTTGCCGGCGGCCAGGTCGACCGCGGTCTTGCCGCCCACCGATGAATCCACCATCGCCAGCAGGCTGGTCGGCAGCTGCACGCAGTCGATGCCGCGCATCCAGCAGGCGGCGGCGAAGCCGGCCAGGTCGCCGACCACGCCGCCGCCGAGGGCGTAGACGCAGGCATCGCGGGTGGCACCGAGGGCGGCCAGCGCGTCGATCGCGGCGCCGAAGCCCTCCAGCGTCTTGCTGGCCTCGCCGGCGGCAAGCACGAAGGCATCCACGCGTGCGTCCGGGCGTGCGCCGCGCAGGGCGTCGCAGACCTGGCGCGCGTACAGCGGACCGACGTGGCTGTCGCTGGCCACCAGCGCCTGGCGTCCGCGCAGCGGCGCGGCCAGGGCTGCGCCGTCCGCCAGCAGGCCCGGGCCGATGGTGATGGCGTAGGGCGCCGGGCCGCCGACGTCGATGCGTTGGCGCGCGCTCACGCCGCCGGCTCCGGCGTGGCCCGCGTCGCCGCGGCCAGCGCGCCGCGGCGCCACGTGGACTCCAGCAGGGTCGCCAGCCGCTGCGCGGCGTCCTGGGCCGGCGCCGGGGCGGGTTCGAAGACGAGGTCCGCCACCTCCGCATAGAGCGGATCGCGCTCGGTGGCCAGGCGCGCCAGGATCGGGGCGCGGTCGCCGCGCGCCAGCAGCGGCCGGCTGCGGTCGCGCGCCAGGCGCTGCAGCTGCGCGGGCACGTCCGCATGCAGGTGGACCACGAAGCCGCCGCGGGCCAGGTTGCGCCGGGTGCCTGCATCCAGCACCGCGCCGCCGCCGGTGGAAATCACCGCATCCGGCCCGGCCAGCAGGTCGGCCAGCACGTCGCGTTCGCGCGCCCGGAAGCCGGCTTCGCCCTCGCAGTCGAAGATCGTCGCGACGGTGGCACCGGTGCGCCGTTCGATTTCCTGGTCGCTGTCGACGAAGGCGAGCTCGAAATGACGCGCCAGGCAGCGCCCGACCGAGGTCTTGCCGGCGCCCATGGGGCCGACGAGCACGAGGTGGCGGGCGGGATTCATGGGCGTTGGCGTGCGCTGTCCGGAGTGTGCCGATGCTAGCAGCCGGCCGCCGGCGAAGGCATGGCCTTAACGGCCACGCACCGAGGATGGCGCTTCGCCACCGGTCCGGTGGCCAATACGGAAGGAGAACACCATGTCGGTTGCCAAGGTCATCGAGATCAATGCGTCCTCGCCCACCAGCGTCGAGGACGCCGTGCGCAAGGGGCTGGCCAAGTGCGCGGAATCGGTGAAGGGCATCAGGGGTGCCTGGATCAACGAAACCAAGGTCGTCACCGACGGCGACGGCACCATCACCGAGTGGCGCGTGAACCTGCGCATCAGCTTCGTGGTCGACTGAGCGCGGTCGCCGCAGCGGCCGGTCGCCGCAGCGCGTCCAGCGTGATCACGTGGTCGGCAATGCCGGGCAGGGTGCGCAAGGCCTGGCGGCTGGTTCGTTCGTGGTGCTGGACGAAGCGTTCGACGCCGGCACGGTCCATGCCGGCGCTGGCGTCGCCGCTGGCGTCGCGCAGGCCCTGTTCGGCCTGCCATCGCCATTCCGGCACGACTCCGAACGAGGGCGGCAGGAGCAGGAGCAGGCGATCGATCAGCTGCCACAGCGCGGGATAGTCGCGTGCCAGCGCGTGGTTGCACCAGCGCCGCCAGCGGCCGTCGGCGTCTTCGTCGCGCTCCAGGGCGTTGAGCGGCGCGACCAGGGCCGCGTCGTCCTCGGCCGGCGTCCCCAGGAACCAGCCCTCGAACACGACCAGGTCCACTGCCCGCGCCGCCACCGGCCATCGGGCGCGCGGCAGGCGGTCGTCGGCAAGCTTGTCGAAGCGTGGCAGGGCGGCGCCGCGGCCCGCGCGCAGGGCGTCGAGCACGTCGATCGCAAGCGCGACCTCGTGCGTGCCCGGCGGTCCGCGCGTGGCCAGCAGCGGATGGACCTCGCGCGCCAGCCGCTGGCGGTCCGCGTGGCCGAGGTAGACATCGTCGATGGACAGCACCGCGCACTGCAGGCCGCGGCTCCGCGCGTGCGCGGCCAGCTGTGCGGCGAAGGTCGACTTGCCGCTGCCCTGCAGGCCGCTGATTCCCAGGATGCGCGCACCCTGGCGCAGCGCGTCGTCCAGCGTCGCGGACACGAGGCGGCTGTCGAAGCCCGGGGTGGACCTGTGCATCGGCGTCGCCATCCGGGCACGATAGCGCAGGTGCGCACGCGTCCCGCGCACGCCGACGACAGCAGAACCGCGGAGCCGCCCAGCTTATGACCGACCTTTACGCCGAAGCCCTGCACACCTTCGACGCGCTGTTTGACGAGGCGCTGGCTGGCGGCGAACCCGATCGCACCGCCATGCAGCTGGCCACCGCCACCGCCGACGGCCGCCCCTCGCTGCGCACCGTGCTGTTGAAGGCGCACGACGCGCGCGGCTTTGTCTTCTACACCCACCTTGAGGGCCGCAAGGGCCGCGAGCTCAAGTCCAACCCGCGGGCGGCGCTGCTGTTCCACTGGCCGCGCGTTCGGCTGGGGGTCCAGGTGCGCATCGAGGGCGGCGTGGCGATCGTGGACGAGGCCGAAGCCGACGCCTATTTCGCCAGCCGTCCGCGCGGCAGCCAGCTCGGCGCCTGGGCGTCGCTGCAGTCCGAAACGCTGGAGTCGCGCGAGGAGTTCGATCGCCGCCTGGCCGACTGCGAGCGCGAGTTCGAAGGCCGTGACGTGCCGCGGCCGCCGCGCTGGACCGGCCTGCGCGTGGATCCCGAACGCATCGAGTTCTGGTACGCCGCCGAATACCGCTGGCACGAGCGCTGGCTGTACGAACGCGACCTCGCCGGCGGCTGCAGCAAGCGGATGCTGTACCCGTGAGCAGCGCTGCCGCGGCCCTGCGTGGCCCCAGGCGCATCGTCTGCCTGACCGAAGAACCCACTGAAACGCTGTATGCACTGGGCGAGCAGGACCGGATCGTCGGCATCAGCGGCTTCACCGTGCGTCCGCCGCGGGCGCGCCGCGAGAAGCCCAAGGTCAGCGCATTCACCAGCGCGAAGATCGACGCGATCATGGCGCTGGAGCCCGACCTCGCGATCGGTTTCTCCGACATCCAGGCCGACATCGCCGCCGAGCTCGTGCGCCGCGGCGTCGAGGTCTGGATCAGCAACCATCGCAGCGTCGAGGGCATTGTCGACTACGTGCGCCGGCTGGGTGCCCTGGTCGGCGTGCCCGAACGCGCCAATGACTACGCCGACGCCCTGCTGCGAGGTGTCGAGGACGTCGAGGCCCGTGCGGCAGCGCTGTCGCGGCGCCCGCGCATGTATTTCGAAGAATGGGACGATCCGCCGATCACCGGCATCCGCTGGGTGGCCGAGCTGATGCGCATCGCCGGCGGCGACGATGTGTTCCCGGAGCTTGCGGCCGAGCCGCTGGCGAAGCAGCGCATCCTCGCCGATGCGACCGAGGTGGTGCGTCGCGCGCCGGACATCATCGTCGGCTCCTGGTGCGGCAAGAAGTTCCGCCCCGACAGGGTCGCGGCGCGGCCCGGCTGGGACGCGATCCCGGCGGTCCGCGACGGCGAGCTGCACGAAGTGAAGTCGCCGCTGATCCTGCAGCCCGGCCCTGCGGCGCTGACCGACGGCCTGCTTGCGCTGGCCGACATCGTGCATGGCTGGGCAGAGCGACAGCAGGCGCGCGCCCGGTAGGAGCACGGCCCGAAGGCGGCTGAAAAGCCGGCGCCGCCGTTCGCCAACGGCGGGCGGGCTGGCGGGCGGTGCACAAGCTGACGACCGCTGCGGGCGTCTGCCATGATTCGCGACTCCAGACAACGGGACACGGCCATGAACCAGGCTGCGATGCAAGACCTCGCGCGGCTGCTGCTGCGCGTCACCCTCGGCGTGCTCATCCTGCTGCACGGCATCACCAAGCTGCGCGGGGGCATGTCCGGCATCGAGGGCATGGTCGAGGCGCAGGGCCTGCCCCGCATCTTCGCCTACGGTGTCCTGGTCGGCGAGGTGCTGGCGCCGCTGATGCTGCTGGCCGGCTTCCACGCCCGCATCGGCGCGGTGCTGGTCGCGATCAACATGCTGTTCGCGATCGCGCTGGCGCACATGGGCGAGCTGGGCCAGTTGAATGCCAGCGGCGGCTGGGCGCTGGAACTGCAGGGCATGTTCCTGGGCACGGCCATCGCCATCGCGCTGCTCGGCCCGGGGCGCTACGGCATCAACCAGCGCTGAGGTCAGTCGTTCGCGGCCGACAGTTCGCGGCCGCGGACGGCGGCGGCATTGATCGCCGACGCGACCAGCGTGCGCAGGCCGCCGGCTTCGAACGTTTCGATCGCCGCCTGGGTGGTGCCGCCGGGCGAGGTGACGCGGCGGCGCAGTTCCGCCGGCGCTTCGTCGGAGCCGGTGAGCATGCGGGCGGCGCCGAGCAGGGTTTCCTGCACCAGGGTGCGCGCGGCGTCCGCCGGCAGGCCCTGGGCGCGGGCCGCGTCCTCCATCGCCTCGGCAAGCAGGAACACATAGGCCGGGCCGCTGCCGGACACCGCGGTGACGGCGTCCATCAGCGCTTCGTCCTCGACCCAGACCGTCTTTCCGGTGGTCGCCAGCAGCGCCTGGGCGCGCTCGCGGCCGGCAGCGTCCACGGCGGCGTTGGCGTGCAGTCCGGTCACCCCGGCGCCGAGCAGGGCGGGAGTGTTGGGCATGGCGCGGACCACGGCGGCATCGCCGCCGAGCCAGGATGCGAGCTGGCCGGCGGTGATGCCGGCGGCGATCGAGATCGCGAGCGGGCGTGACGCACGGGCGCGGTCGGCCAGGTCTTCGCAGACTTCGCGCATCACCTGCGGCTTGACCGCGAACACCCAGGCGTCGGCGGCGGCCACGGCATCGGCGGCATTGGCGTGGACCTGCACGCCGAACTCCCGCGCCAGCGCCTCGCGAAGCGCGTCGACCGGTTCAGCCACGTGGATGCCGGCCGGATCCGCGCCGCGCGCGACCATGCCGCCGATCAGGCTGCGCGCCATGTTGCCGCCGCCGATGAACGCGGTCGCCTGCGGGGTGGTGGTGGATCGGGAACCGGTCCGGGAATCAGTCATGGCGTGGATCCTGCATGGACGTGGCCGGCCATTGTCGCCGAGGCCCACCGCCGCCGCGACCTTCGCCAGGCCGCGCCCCGCTCAGGCCGGTGGCCGCGGTCCGAACAGCGCGCTGCCGATGCGGACCATGGTCGCGCCCTCGGCGATCGCGAGTTCGAAGTCCTCGCTCATCCCCATCGACAGCATGTCCGCGCCCGGGTGCCCGGCCAGCAGTGCGTCATGCAGCGTGCGCATGGTCGCGAACGCGGCGCGGCGGTGTTCGAGGTCGGGGTGCGGCTCGGGGATCGCCATCAGCCCGCGCAGCGCCAGCGTGGGCCGGGCGGCGATCGCCTCGGCCAGCGCCGGCACGTCGGCGGGTGCGCAGCCGTGCTTGCCGGCCTCGCCGTCGACGTTGACCTGGATCAGCACGTTCAGCGGCGGCCGCTGCGGATCACGCGCCGCGGCCAGCGCCGCCACCAGCTTCGGGCGGTCGATCGACTGCACCCAGTCGAACAGGGCCGCGGCCTGCGCCGCCTTGTTCGACTGCAGATGGCCGATCAGGTGCCATTCGATTCCGGCACCGTCCAGCGCGGCAACCTTGGCCGACGCTTCCTGCACGTAGTTCTCGCCGAACGCGAGCGTGGCGCCGGGGCGCAGGGTCGCCCACTCCCCGGCCAGGGCCGCGATCTCGCCGGCCTCGCGGGTCTTGCCCACCGCGACAAGGCGCGGCATTGGCCGCGGGCCGCCGCGGATCGCGTTTTCTTTGCGGGCGTCGTCCATTGCTTGAAGGACGCGCGCGAGGGGTCGATCCGGCATCTGCCTGCTCCTCCAGCACCGCTGGTTCTGTGACGCGTTTACGGGGCTATACTGCCGCCGGGGAGTACTCTGGCGCCAGTCGCGACGCGGCCTGGCGTCCCGCAATCAACTTGTGCACTGCCGCTGGGGAGCATGCATGGATATCGCCGAACTTCTGGCGTTCTCGGTCAAGAACAAGGCCTCGGACCTGCACCTGTCTGCAGGCCTGCCGCCCATGATCCGCGTCGACGGCGACGTCCGCCGGATCAACATTCCGGCGCTCGACCACAAGCAGGTCCACGCGCTGGTCTACGACATCATGTCGGACAAGCAGCGCCGCGACTACGAGGAATTCCTCGAGGTCGACTTCTCGTTCGAGATCGCAGGCCTTGCCCGCTTCCGCGTCAACGCCTTCAACCAGAACCGCGGCGCCGGCGCGGTGTTCCGCACGATTCCGTCCGAGGTGCTGACGCTCGAGGACCTCGGCACGCCGCGGATCTTCAAGGAGCTGATCGACCAGCCGCAGGGCCTGATCCTGGTCACCGGCCCGACCGGCTCGGGCAAGTCGACCACGCTCGCGGCGATGGTCGACCATGTCAACAAGACCGAGTACGGGCACATCCTCACCATCGAGGACCCGATCGAGTTCGTGCACACCGCGCAGAAGTGCCTGATCAACCAGCGCGAAGTGCACCGCGACACCCACGGCTTCAACGAGGCGCTGCGCTCGGCGCTGCGCGAGGATCCCGACGTCATCCTCGTGGGTGAGCTGCGCGATCTTGAAACCATCCGCCTGGCGTTGACCGCTGCGGAAACCGGCCACCTGGTGTTCGGCACCCTGCATACCTCGTCGGCGGCCAAGACCATCGACCGCATCATCGACGTGTTCCCCGCCGGCGAGAAGCCGATGGTGCGCTCGATGCTGTCGGAGTCGCTGCGCGCGGTGATCTCGCAGGCGCTTTTGAAGAAGGTCGGCGGCGGCCGCACTGCGGCCTGGGAAATCATGGTCGGCATCCCGGCCATCCGCAACCTGATCCGCGAGGACAAGGTCGCGCAGATGTATTCCTCGATCCAGACCGGCCAGCAGCACGGCATGATGACGCTCGACCAGCACCTGCAGGACCTGGTCAAGCGCGCCATGGTCACGCGCCAGCAGGCGCGCGACTATGCCAAGGACAAGCGGCTGTTCGAGTAACCGGAGCATTCCATGAGCGCCATCGACTTCACTTCCTACCTCAAGCTGATGGCCCACCAGAAGGCCTCGGACCTGTTCATCACCGCCGGCATGCCGCCGTCGATGAAGGTCCACGGCAAGATCTCGCCGATCACCCAGAACGCGCTGACGCCGCAGCAGGCGCGCGACCTGGTGCTGAACGTGATGACGCCGCCGCAGCGCGAGGAGTTCGAACGCACCCACGAGTGCAACTTCGCCATCGGCGTGTCCGGCGTCGGCCGTTTCCGCGTGTCGTGCTTCTACCAGCGCAACCAGGTCGGCATGGTGCTGCGCCGGATCGAGACCCGGATCCCGTCGATCGAGGAGCTCAACCTCCCACCGATCATCAAGACCCTGGCGATGACCAAGCGCGGTCTGATCATCTTCGTCGGTGCCACGGGTACCGGTAAATCGACCTCGCTTGCGTCGATGATCGGCTACCGCAACCAGAACTCCACCGGGCACATCATCACCATCGAGGACCCGATCGAGTTCGTGCACAAGCACCAGGGCTGCATCATCACCCAGCGCGAGGTCGGCATCGACACCGACAACTGGGAGAACGCGCTCAAGAACACCCTGCGCCAGGCGCCGGACGTGATCATGATCGGCGAGGTGCGCACCCGCGAGGGCATGGACCACGCCATCGCCTTCGCCGAAACCGGCCACCTGGTGCTGTGCACCTTGCATGCCAACAACGCCAACCAGGCGATGGACCGCATCATCAACTTCTTCCCCGAGGACCGTCGCGGCCAGCTGTTGATGGACCTGTCGCTGAACCTCAAGGGCGTGGTCGCGCAGCAGCTGCTGCCGACGCCGGACGGCAAGGGGCGCCGCGTGGCGATGGAGATCCTGCTCGGCACGCCGCTGGTGCAGGACTACATCCGCGACGGCGAGATCCACAAGCTGAAGGAGGTCATGAAGGAGTCGACCAACCTCGGCATGAAGACCTTCGACCAGAGCCTGTTCGAGCTCTACCAGGCCGGCGAGATCTCCTACGAGGACGCGCTGCGCTACGCCGACTCCGCCAACGAGGTGCGCCTGCGCATCAAGCTCGCCCAGGGCGGCGATGCGCGCACGCTGTCGCAGGGGTTGGATGGGGTCGAGGTGGCGGAAACGAACTGATTCATCAACATGTGACAGGGGGTGTTATGGGTCGTTTGATGCGTTGCGTGCTGGTTGCAGCATTCCTGGCCTTGGGCGGATGCGCGTTGACGGCGGAGAAAATCGACGTCGCCTATCAGCCCGCGTCGGGCGTGGCGCCGATCGAAGGCGCCGGAAACGTGCAGGTCGCCCTGCAGGTCAATGACGTCAGGACCGAGCGCGATCGCGTCAGCTCCAAGACCAATGGCTACGGGCAGAAGATGGGGGCGATCTCGCTGAACCAGGACCTGACGGAACTGGTCAAGGACGCGCTGGAGGCCGAGCTTGACGTCCGGGGGTACAGCCTGGCCGGCAACGGGATCCAACTGGTCTGCGACATCGTCGACTTCAACAACGAATTCCGGAGCGGCTTCTGGTCGGGGACTGCGGTCGGCAACGTCCGCTTCAACGTCAAGATCCGGAGTTCGGAAGGCAACATCATCTATACCGAGATGATCACCGGTGACGGACAGGAGGAGGGGATCCAGCTCGCGTCGGGCAAGAACGCCGCTCCAGCGCTCGAACGCGCGCTCCAGGCCGCGGTTGCGGCGCTGATGGCACGGAGTGATTTCCATGCCGCACTGGCCAAGGCGGGTGGAGCCGCTGGCGGGCAGCCGCCGCCGATGCCCCAGACGCCCGGATCGGAGTAGTCGCTGCCCCGGGAGCCGCCGGTGCGACCGGAACGGAGCATCCCCACTGTCTTGTCCGAATCTTTACCGGTTCCGTAGGACAATGTGCTGCAACCCATTTTTTACGGAGATCCCCATGGCCTTCACCCTGCCCAAGCTTCCCTACGCCTATGACGCGCTCGAGCCACATATCGACGCGCAGACGATGGAAATCCACCACACCAAGCACCACCAGACCTATATCAACAACGCCAACGCCGCGCTCGAGGGCACGGAATGGGCCGACAAGAGCGCCGAGGAGATCATTGCCAACCTCGACGCGCTGCCCGAAGACAAGCGCGGCCCGCTGCGCAACAACGCCGGTGGCCACGCCAACCATTCGCTGTTCTGGACGGTGATGTCGCCCAAGGGCGGCGGCAATCCGACCGGTGAAGTGGCCAAGCGCATCGACAGCGACCTCGGCGGCTTCGACGCCTTCAAGGAAGCCTTCACCAAGGCCGCGCTGACCCGCTTCGGCAGCGGCTGGGCGTGGCTGAGCGTGGACACGTCCGGCAAGCTCAAGGTCGAGAGCAGCGCCAACCAGGACAACCCGCTCATGAAGGGCATCGGCTCGGGCAACACCCCGATCCTGGGCCTGGACGTGTGGGAGCACGCGTATTACCTGAAGTACCAGAACCGCCGCCCGGACTACATCGGCGCGTTCTACAACGTCGTCGACTGGAACGAGGTCGAGCGCCGCTACCAGGAAGCCGTCGCCGGCTGATCGCCCAAGAGCCCGCGCGGACGCGTGGTCTCTTTCCCGCAAAGCGGGGAAATACCGGCAATAGAAGAACCCCGCAATCCTGCGGGGTTTTTCATGGAGCCGGTCACGCCGATGCGAATCCGGGCTTGCGCGGCCGCGTGGCGCTGGCGAGGATGCTGCGGTACCCGACGAGGATCGCGCCAGGATGGACATCGCCGACAGCCGCATCGCCACCGTGCACTTCACGCTCACCGACGCTGACAGCGGCGAGCAGATCACCAGCACGCGTGGGCACGCGCCCTTGACCTACATGCACGGCAGCGGCGGCATCGTCCGCGGCCTGGAGAATGCGCTGGCAGGACGAAAGGCCGGCGACCGGTTCGAGGTTGTCGTTGCTCCGGAAGACGGCTTCGGCCCTCGCCACGAGGCGCTGCTGCAGACGCTGCCGCGAACGATGTGGCGCGCGCCGTCGGAGCCGAACGTCGGCGACCGGCTGGAGACCACCACCGCCAATGGGCCGCTGGAGGTGGTGGTCACGGCGGTGGATGCCGACACCCTCACCGTCGACGGCAATCATCCGCTGGCCGGGCGCCGCGTCCGTGCCGAGGTCGAAGTGGTCGCAGTGCGGGTGCCGACGCCGGACGAGGTGCAGTTCGGCCTCGGCTGAAGCGCCACAGCTGCCGGCTCAGGGACCAGCGGGGCCGGCGCTGTCGAACTGCCGCGGCTGGTCATCGCCGATCCGCAGGTCCGGCCAGCGTTGCGGAACCGCCTGCACCCGGCCAGCCAGCAGGTCGCGGCGCAGCGCGCGGCGCCAGGCCTGCTCCGGTGTCCCCGGTGGCCACATCTGCAGGTGGGCCGTGATGCCCCACTCGCCCGCATCATCCCGGGCGAACAGCGCGCACCGGGCGCCATAGCCGTCTCCGAGCGTACACAGCAGGGGGTCGACGGCGCCGTCGGCGTCGAGGTCGGGCGTCAGCAGGATGCAGTCGTCGGCCGCCCCGGCACACTCGTTCCTGCCCGGGCGTTCCGTGGCCAGCGCCTCCCACCAGTCCTCACCGGGCGCGATTGCGCCATCGGCCAGCTGGACCTGCGCACGCAGCTGCGCCACATCGCGCACCGATCGTGCGGCTTCGTCGTTCCGCGGCGCGCCCCAGCGGTTGGTTCGCGCAATCACTCGCTCGAGCTCCCCGAGCCGTTTCGCGTTGCCTGCCCAAGCGGCGTGGTCGCGCAGTGCAAGCGTGGCTTCGTAGCCGCGGCGACCGCTGTCGTGACGCAGCCAGGCGAGGTCGAAGTCTTCGGCATCGATACGTCCGTCCGCCAAGCGCTGCAGCTGGCTCGCCACCGCGATCCGCTGCGCGTCCAGAAGCGGCGTGTTGGCGAGGATCGCCAGCGCCACCACGACCAGCGACATCACCCGGTTCACCGGCCGGATCGCGCCCAGCCAGCCGGAGCGGTTGCGCAGCGTCGCCCAGGCGTAGCCAAAGGCGTAGCCGCATACCACCACCGCGAGCAGCACGGCCCAGAACCGTTCAGTGGTCCAGCCGTACTGGTGGATGCGCAGCCACAGCGCATACAGCGCCAGCAGCGCGTACACCGGCAGCAGCACCAGGCCGGCGTCGACCAGGCGCCGCAGCCAGCCCGGATAGGGCCGTTCGCCCTGGCCGTCCTGCAGCACCGAGTTGGTGAACGCCACCAGCAGCGCGACCACGGCAACCAGCGTGGACGCGGCCGAGCGCATTTCCCACAGCGGCGCCAGGCCGGTGAACGGCAGGCTGGCCACGAAGAGCACGGCGATGAACGCCAGCAGCGGCAGCAGGCCGGTGAAGATCGCGAACAGGATCTGCCGCGCCACCTGCACCGCGCGGTGCTGGGTGCGGCCGATCAGCACGCCCAGGCCGGCCATGGCGCCGGTGGCGAGGTAGATGAAGGCGTCTTCGCGGAACAGCTCGCGGAAGAAGTCGATCTTCACCAGTGCGAACAGCGCCCCCCAGAGCCACAGCACCAGCCAGCAGATGCCGGTGAACAGCGCCGCCAGCGCCAGCGTCAGCGTGTTCTGCCAGGCGTGTTCGAACAGGCAGGGGTAGGGCGCGCGCCAGTGGCCGTGGGCCAGCCTGCACTGCAGCCAGGGCAGGGCGACGAACAGGCCGACGGCCAGCGACGCACCGAATGGCCCCAGCACGCTGCCGGCCTTGATCCCGGGGCCGCCGGTGGCGTTCCACGATGCCCAGGCGGCCAGCACGGCGAACACCACGGTCGCCCCGATCGCGTGCTGCCAGAAGCGCGCGTCGCGCAGGCGCACCACGCTCAGCGCCATCATCGTCGGCACGGCCAGCACCAGGGTGTACCAGCAGACCCGGCCGGCCAGCTCGGCGAACGGCCACCAGCCCGCGTCGTGGCCCTTCTGCGCCAGGTACATCAGGCCGCCCTGGAGCACCGCCAGCAATACGATGAAGGCGCGCTCGTTGCGCGGCAGGGTGGCGTCTACGGACATGGCGGTTTCCGCGGCGGGTGAAGGCACCATGGTAGCCGGCAGCGGGCGCGTGGCGCCGCCACTGGATAGAATGACGCCATGTCCGTCCAGTCCACGCCACTCGCCAACCAGCTGCTGGTCGCGCTTCCCTCGCTGGCCGACGGCAATTTCGCGCGCACCGTGTCGCTGCTGTGCCAGCACGATGCCGGCGGCGCCATGGGCGTGGTGGTCAACCGGCGCTCGGACTACACGCTGGGCGAGATTTTTTCGCAGATGGGCATCGCCTGCAGCGACGACGCGCTGTGCGCGAGGGTGGTCCTTGCCGGTGGTCCCGTGCACCCCGAGCGCGGCTTCGTGATCCACGATGGCGATCGCGACTGGGATTCCAGCCTCACCATCGCCGACGGCCTGCGCGTCACCACCTCGCGCGACGTGCTTGAGGCGATGGCGCGGGGCGAGGGTCCGGACAAGGCCGTGCTGGCGCTTGGCTGCGCCGGCTGGAGTCCCGGGCAGCTGGATGCGGAACTGGCCGAGAACAGCTGGCTGACCGTGCCGTCCGACGATGAACTCCTGTTCGACCTGCCGCTGGACGCGCGCTGGCAGGCCGCGGCGGGCCGCATCGGCGTCGACCTGGCGCATATGCCCGATTACGCCGGGCACGCCTGATGGCCGGCATCCGCCAAGACGGGACGGTGCTCGGCTTCGACGTCGGTGCGCGCCGCATCGGCGTCGCCGTGGGCAGCGCCTTCGGCCACGGCGCGCGCGCGCTGGAAGTGGTCGACGTGCATGCGGGCAAGGTCGACTGGTCCGCGATCGACAGGCTGCAGAAGGAGTGGCGCCCCGATGGCTGCGTGGTCGGCGACCCGATGACCCTCGACGGCGGCGACCAGCCGATCCGGCTGCGCGCGCGCGCGTTCGCGCACGAACTGGCGCGTCGCTATTCGATCCCGGTGGTGATGGTCGACGAGCGATCGAGTTCAATCGAAGCCGCGCAGCGCTTCGCCGTGGACCGCGCCGAAGGCCGTCGCCGCCGCCGCGACGCCGCCGCGCTGGACGCGGTGGCCGCCGCGGTCATCGTCGAGCGCTGGCTGGCCGCGCCCGGCGACGCCACCGTGGTCGATCCCGACGCCGCCGAACCGGACGCGAGCGCATGACCCTGCAGTCCACCGCCGACGGCCGCCTGCGCCACCTGCTGACCCTGGAGGGCATGCCGCGGTCGACCCTGGTCGGGCTGCTCGACCGAGCCCAGGCTTTCGTGGACCACGGCGGCGGCGCCGATCCGCGCGCGGCGCTGGCCGGCACCGCGGTGTGCACGCTGTTCTTCGAACCCTCCACGCGCACGCGGCTGTCGTTCCAGCGCGCGGCGCAGCGCCTGGGTGCGGACGTGCTCGGCTTCGATGCGTCCACGTCATCCACCAGCAAGGGCGAGACCGCGCTCGACACCCTGCGCAACATCGAAGCCATGGGCGTGCGTGGCTTCGTCGTCCGCCATCGCGAAGACGGCGCCGCGGCCATGCTTGCCACCGCCGCCCGGCCGGGCACCGCGGTGGTCAACGCCGGTGATGGCCGCAGCGCGCATCCGACACAGGGCCTGCTGGACGTGCTGACCCTGCGCCAGGCCAAGGGCGCGGACTTCAGCGGCTTGAAGGTGGCGATCATCGGCGACATCCGCCATTCGCGCGTCGCACGCTCCGAGCTGCATGCGTTGCGCGTGCTGGGCGTCGGGGACATCCGCGCCTGCGGGCCGCAGGCCCTGCTGCCCGACGACGCGACGCTGGCCGGCTGCAGCGTCGGCAGCGACCTCGATGCCGCGCTCGAGGGCGTGGATGCGGTGTTCATGCTGCGCCTGCAGCGCGAGCGCATGGTCGAAGGCCTGGTCCAGTCGCTGGAGGAGTATCACCGCGACTATGGCCTGACCCGCGAACGCCTGCGTCGCGCCGCGCCCGATGCCGTGGTCCTGCATCCCGGGCCGATGAACCGCGGCGTGGAGATCAGCGACGAGGTGGCCGACGGGCCGCAGTCGATGGTCCTGCAGCAGGTGGCGAACGGCGTGGCGGTGAGGATGGCCGTGCTGGAAGCGTTGCTGGCCTGAGCTGGCGTCGGCATCCCCGCCTGACGCGGCAGCCTTCACTGTAGGAGCAGCTATAGCTGCGATCGTAGATCCGGTCGCAGCTATAGCTGCTCCTACGGAGGGAGGGCCCGGTCGCAGCTATAGCTGCTCCTGCGGAGGGAGGCCCCGGTCGCAGCTATCGCTGCTCCTGCGGAGCGGGCTTCTGTCAGCGCAGCAGGACGACTGTCGCCAGGCCCAGGAAGCTGAAGAACCCCACCACGTCGGTCACCGCGGTGACCACCACGCCACCCGCGACCGCCGGATCGATGTCGGCGCGCTTCATCGCCAGCGGCACCAGAACACCGGCCAGCGCGGCCGAGGCGAAGTTGATGACCAGGGCGGCCGTGATCACCACGCCCAGCATCCAGTCCTGGAACCAGGCGAAGGCCACCAGGCCGACGAAGCCGCCGATCAGCAGGCCGTTGATCAGCGCCACCCGCAGCTCCTTCCACAGCAGCACGCTGGCATTGCTCGCACCGACCTGGCCCAGCGCAAGGCCGCGCACCATCAGCGTCAGCACCTGCATGCCGGCGTTGCCGCCGATGCCGGCGACGATCGGCATCAGCACGGCGAGCGCCACGATCTGTTCGATGGTGGCCTCGAAGCGCCCGATCACCGCGGCGGCCATGAAGGCCGTGGCGAGGTTCACGCCCAGCCACACGATGCGCCCGCGCACCGCGCGCCGCACCGGCGAGAACAGGTCCTCGTCCTCGTCCAGGCCGGCGGCGCCCAGCGCCTGGTGCTCGGCCTGCTCGCGGATGATGTCGACCACGTCGTCGATGGTGATGCGGCCGAGCAGCACGTTGCCCTCGTCGACCACCGGCGCGGAGACCCAGTCATGGTCGGAGAACTGGCGCGCCACCGACTCCGCCGACTCGCCAACGTGGATCGCGGTGAGTTCGTCGTCGATCAGCTTGTTGACCGGGCTGCCCGGGTCGCGGGTCACCAGGTCCTGCAGCGCGACCCAGCCCAGCAGCTGGTGGCGGCGGTTGACCACGTACAGATGGTCGGTGTGCTCGGGCAGCTCGCCGCGCAGGCGCAAAAAGCGCAGCACCACGTCGACCGTGGTGTCGGCGCGCACCGTGACCACGTCGGGGTTCATCAGTCGGCCGGCGGTGTCCTCGGCGTAGGACAGGGCCTGCTCCAGGCGCTCGCGGTTCTCCCGGTCCATCGACTTCAGGACTTCGTCGATCACCGTGTCCGGCAGGTCCTCGACCAGGTCGGCGAGGTCGTCGATGTCGAGGTCTTCGACCGCGGCGACGATCTCGTCGGGATCCATGTCCGCGAGCAGGCTTTCGCGCACCTCGTCGCCGACGTGGACCAGGACCTCGCCGTCGTCCTCGGCATTGACCAGGCCCCACACCACCATGCGGCGGTCGGGCGGCAGCGACTCGAGCAGGTTGCCGATCTCGGCCGGCGCCAGCGTGTTGACCAGCCGCCGCACCGGGCCCAGGCGGCCGCTGTCGAGCGCATCGGACAGCAGGCGCAGCTGGCGCGCGGTCTTGTCGTGGCGGACGGCTTCGGCCATGGAATGCTTCCGAGGGGGCGCGTCGCGCGACGGTGATGCGCGACAGGGGTCAGGCGTTCATGGCTGCATTATCGCCCGCGCCGATGTCGCTGCCCACCCCGCAGCCGGGGCTCAGCGCCTGAAGCGTGCAAGGATCCGCCGCGCGGCCGCGAACAGTCGGCTTGCGAAGCTCCGGCCCAGCTCCGCCTGGAGCAGGCGCATGTCGGCATACAGGCGCCGGCTGTGCGCATCGCGGCGTGCGAGCAGCTCGTGCAGCTCCTCGACGTCGCGCGCGGTCAGCACGCGACCGGGGGCGATGCGGGCAGGCAGCGGGCGGTCCACGTAGACGGTGGAGTGCGGTGATGCGGCTTCGTCGCTCGGCCGCTCGCGCGTATAGAAGTACAGCGCGATCGATCGCCGGGTGAGCCCGGCCCGTTCCGGCGGCAGGCGGATCGGGGGGAAGCCGTGCCAGCTGTGCTCGGTGGTCTCGAAGATCACGCAGCGGTTGTACGCAGGCACCACCGCGACCACTTCATCGGCGCCGGGATCATGCGGGTCGCGGTGGAGCTCGAGTGCGCCACCCCAGTCCGCGTCCCACTCCGGGTTGAGGTACACGATCAGGTTCAGGCGCCGGTGCCAGCCGGTGGCGGGGTGGTGGTTGAAGTCGATGTGGTTGTCGAGGCTCTGGCCGTCGCGGTTCTCGTGGGTGCCGCCGCCGAAATAGTCGACGTCGTAGAGCAGGCCGTCGATGCCGGTCGTTCGTTCGACCAGGCCGAGGAACCCGGGCGACCGGACGCAGGCATCCAGCCGGGCATACGCCTCGCCCAGTCCGCGAATGCGCTCGACCGTGGACTTGCCGCTCGCGATGCCATCCTCGTTGAGCGCGTTGCCCCGTTCGAAGGCCGGGAACTGCGCCAGCAGTGCGTCGGCGAACGCGGGGACGAAGAAGCCTTCCATGACGCAGTGGCGAAAGGGCGTGGCCGAGAGGAAACCGGCCCGCGTTGTTCCTGCATCCTCGATCACCGCGGGTGCGATGATGCCGGCGAGGGCGTCATCACCGCTCATGTCGCGGTGGCCGCCGCCAGCCAGCGCGCGATGCCGGCCTGGTCGCGGGCGCGCAGCAGCGTCGGAAGGCGCTGCTTGAGCGCGGCAAGGTCGAGCGAGCGCACTTCGCGCCGTACTTCGAGCAGGGTTGCCGGGTGCAGGCTGAATTCCTCCAGCCCGAGCGCGAGCAGCAGCGGGGTGAACAGGGGATCGCCGGCCATCTCGCCGCAGATCGCCGCCGGGCGGCCATGCGCCCGCGCGGTGGCCAGCACCTGGTGCAGCAGCTGGATCACCGCGGGGTGCAGCGGACTGTGGAGTTCCTGCAGGGCGTCGTTGCCACGGTCGGCCGCGAGCAGGTACTGCACCAGGTCGTTGGTGCCGATCGAGATGAAGTCGACCATGTCGATCAGCGCCGGCAGCGCGATGGCTGCCGCCGGCACTTCGATCATCGCCCCCAGGGGAATGGTGTCGGACACCGCATGCCCGTCGCGACGCAGGCGCGCGCCGACCTGGCGCACGAGCCGGCGCGCGGCGACCAGCTCTTCGCGCCGCGCCACCATCGGCAGCAGGATCCGCAGCGGCCCATAGCCGGACGCACGCAGGATCGCGCGCAGCTGGGTGGTGAACACTTCGCGCCGGCTCAGGGCCAGGCGCACGCCGCGTACGCCCAGCGCCGGATTGGGCTCGCCGGGCAGCACGAGCCCGCTGTCGTCGGCCTTGTCGGCGCCAACGTCGAGGGTGCGGATGGTCGCGATGCGCCCGGTCATGCCAAGGACGAGGTCGCGGTAGGCAACGAACTGTTCGTCCTCCGACGGCAGCTCGTTGCGCTGCAGGAACAGGTATTCGGTGCGGTAGAGGCCGATGCCGGCCGCACCGAGGGCGTGCGCTTCGGCCACGTCCTCGCGGGTCTCGGCGTTCGCATACAGGCGGATGTCGACGCCGTCGAGCGTGCGCGAGGGCTCGCGGCGCAGGCGGTGCAGCTGGCGCCGCTCGCGCTTGCCTTCGCGCACGCGTTCGCGGTGCGCAAGCAGGTCGTCGGCACCGGGATCGACGATCACAAGCCCGGTCGTGCCGTCGATCATCAGCACGTCGCCGTCGTTGACCTGGGCCAGCGCCTGCGGCGCGCCCACCACCAGCGGGATGTGCAGGCTGCGCGCGAGGATGGCGCTGTGCGACAGCAGGCTGCCACCCGCGGTCACGATGCCGATCACGCCGCGCGCATGCAGCCGCGCGACTTCCGACGGACCCAGGGCGTCGGCCACCAGGATTTCGCCGGCCACGCCCGTCGGCCTGGCGTCGTGCCGGTGCAGCGCGGCATGGATGCGGCCGATGACGTGGTCGATGTCCTCGATGCGGCTGCGGAAATAGGGGTCGTCCATGCTCTCGAACACCGCGGCCAGGCGGTTGCGCTGCATGCGCAGCGCGTAGTCGGCGCCGTAGAGATCACGGGTGATGAGATCGTCCAGGCCCTGCAGCAGCTCGGGGTCGTCAAGCAGCAGGGCATGCAGGTCGAGGAATTCGCCGACCTCCTTGGCGAGCGCGCCGTGCAGGCGCGAGCGCAGGTCGCGCAGGTCGGCCCGCACCATGTCGATGGCCTCGTGCAGGCGCGCCACTTCGCCGGGTGCCGCGGCGCGGGTGATGCGCTCCTCGGCGACCTCCAGCGCGTGCGGCTGCCGCACCCGGGCGCGGCCCAGGGCGTTGCCCCGGGATGCGCCGTGGCCGGGCAGCAGCTGGCGCATCAGCTGTCCTCGTCGAATCGCCGCTCGAACAGCCCGCACACAGCGTCGGCGGCGGCCACTTCGTCCGGCCCATCGACGCACAGCCTGACGGCGGTGCCGGTGCCGGCTGCAAGCAGCATCACTCCCATGATGCTCTTGGCATTGACCTCGCGACCCTTGGCGGTGAGGGTCGCGTTGACGTCGTAGTCCGACAGCAGCTGCACCAGGCGCGCGGTGGCGCGCGCGTGCAGCCCCAGCCGGTTGGAGACGGTGAGTTCGCGTTCGATCATGGCAGTCCCGCCTCAGGCGTCATCGTGCACCACTCCATTGCGCGCGCCCGCGGCGGCCACCGCGGGCAGTTGGTCCAGCGGCAGTTCGGGATAGTTCAATACCCGCAGCAGCATTGGCAGGCTCAGCGCCGAGACGCGACGCACAGGCGTGCCCAGGTGGGCCAGGCGCGCGGCGAGGTTGGCGGGGGTGGCGCCATAGACATCGGTCAACAGCAGCACGCCGTCGCCGCTGTCGGCGCGACGCAGGGCGGCGCTGGCGGCTGGCAGCATGGCGTCCGGATCGGCGTCATAGGACATCTCGAAGACTTCGATCGCGAGGGGCAGCGTACCCAGAAGCCGGCCCGCCACCGCCTTGAACGCGGTGCCGATGCCAACGTGGGTGATGAGCAGGATGCCGACGGCCATCGATACAAATTAGCAGAGCCGCATGACCCTCAGGAAGCGGCGCGTGCGGGATCCGCAGATTCCAGCGCTGCCCGCGGCCGGCCCGCGCCCGGTTGGGCCATCAATCCAGGCCGCGGTGGTGGGTGGCGACTTCCTTCCAGCCCTTGGCGCGCGCATGTTCGGCTGCGGCTTCGGCCAGGTAGACCGAACGGTGGCGGCCGCCGGTGCAGCCGAAGGCGACGGTGACGTAGCTGCGCGTGGACGAATGCATGCGCGGCAGCCAGGCGTCGAGGAAGCCGTTGACGTGCTGCAGGTACTCGACGACCTCCGGCTGCGCCGCGAAGAACTCGCGCACCGGGCCGTCGCGCCCCGACAGCGGCCGCAGTCGGGCATCCCAGTGCGGGTTGGGCAGGGCGCGGGCGTCGAACACGAAGTCCGCGTCCGGCGGCACGCCGCGGCGGTAGGCGAAGGATTCGAACAGCAGCGACAGCGATGAATCCATGCTCAGGCCGAGATCGGTCAGGACCCGGCGGCGCAGCTGGTGCACGTTCAATTCGCTGGTGTCGATGATGACGTCGGCCAGCGAGACCAGCGGGCGCAGCACCTGGCGCTCCAGCGCGATGGCGTCCGACAGGGCCAGTCCAAGCCGGGTCAGCGGGTGCCGGCGGCGGGTGTCGGCGTAGCGCTTGAGCAGGACGTCGTCGATGGTGTCGAAGAACACCAGCTTCGGGTCGAAGCCCATCGCCCCGACCGCGGACAGCCACTCCGGGATGCTGGCAAGGTCGCCGCGGCTGCGCACGTCGACTCCGACCGCGAGCTTCTGCGAGGCGCGCTCGGGATGGGTGGCGCTGCGCACGAAGTCGGGCAGCAGCTCCGCCGGCAGGTTGTCGACGCAGTAGAAGTCGAGGTCTTCGAGCGTGTTGAGGGCCACGGATTTGCCGCTTCCGGACATGCCGCTGACGATGATCAGCGAGTTGTTGGCGGTGTTCATGACATGCCCCGCTCGAGGAAATGGGAGTGGCGCGCGAGGAATGCGGACGCCGGGTCCACGCCCTTTGCGCGCAGCACGTGCACGCGGGTGGCGGCTTCGGTGAGCACCGCGAGGTTGCGGCCCGGCATCACCGGCAGGGTGATCATCGGCACGTCCAGGTCCAGCACGCGGCGCGCGCCGAGGTCGCCGGTCAGGCGCACCATGCCGCTGGGGTCGCGCGCCTCGCGGCCGTCCTCGGGCCGTGCAAGATGGACGATCAGGCGCAGGTACTTGTTCCGCTTCACCGCGGTGTCGCCGAACATCTCGCGGATGTTGAGCACGCCAAGCCCGCGCAGCTCGAGCAGGTCCTGCAGCAGTTCGGGGCAGGTGCCGTCGAGGACGTCGGGGGCGATCTGCGCGAACTCCGGGGCGTCGTCGGCGACCAGGCGATGGCCGCGCGTCACCAGCTCCAGCGCGAGCTCGCTTTTGCCGGTCCCGGACTCGCCGGTGATCAGCACGCCGATGGAGTAGATCTCCATGAACACCCCGTGCAGCGTGACCCTGGGCGCCAGCGCACCGGCCAGGTGGTACTGCAGCACGTTGTAGAGCTCGTGGCCGCGGCGCTGCGACGACCACAGCGCGATGCCCGACTCCTCGGCCATCTCCACTAGGTCCTCGGGGCAGGGCTGGCCTTTGTTGACCACCAGCGCCAGCGGCTCGAACTGCAGGATCTTTTCCAGTGTTTCCCAGCGCTGCCTGGGCTCCAGGCCGTCGAGCCAGGCCAGCTCCTCGCTGCCGAGGATCTGCACCTTGTTGGGATAGATGATGTTGAGGTAACCGGCCAGCGACGGCCGGCGCGACACGGTGTCGACCGACTCGAGCTGGCGCGTGGCGCCGGCCCGGCCGGCGAGCCACTTCAGCTCGAGCCGTTCGCGGAGCTGGTCGAACAGCGCCTGCGCGGTGATCACCGCCTTCATGCCGATCGCGCCGCGGGCGAGCCGCCCGAGCGCAGGAGCAGCGCACGCAGCGCGTTGATGTCCGGTGCGTGTCGCACGGCCTGCCGGAAGTCGGCATCGGCGAACCGCCCCGCCAGCTCCGACAGGGTATCGAGGTGGTGCTGGGTGCGATCGCCGGGCACCGCCATGGCGAAGACGAGGTCTACCGGTTCGCCGTCGCGCGCGTTGAAATCTATCGGGTTCGCCAGCCGCAGGAAGGCGGCAAGCGGCTCGCTGCAGGAGTCGCTGCGGCAGTGCGGAATGGCGACGCCGTGGCCAATCGCGGTGCTGCCGACGGCCTCCCGGTCGCGAAGGCCATTGGCGATCAGCCCGGTCCATTCCGGAGAATCGCCGCCCAGCAGGCGGGCGGCGACATCCAGGACCTGGTCACGGCTGCCGGGCGACACCACCTGCACGATGCGGCTGGCGGAGAGCAGGTCGGTGTATGGCATCCCCGGGCCTTCTGTGCCTCAGCCGAACTCGCCGTCGCGCACGGGATTGCCGCCGCGGCGATGGTGGTCGATCATTTTCTTCTTCTCCTTCACCAGCATCCGGTCGAGCTTGTCGGCGAGCAGGTCGATGGCCGCGTACATGTCGGCGGCGCGGGCGTCGGCGTGGAGCGTCTTGCCGGCCACGCTGACGGTGGCTTCGGCGCGGTGGTCGGGCTTGTCGATGCTGAGCTGGGTGCGGACCTGCAGCGGCGGGTCGTACAGCCGCGACAGGCGGCCAAGCTTGGTCTCGACGTAATCGCGCAGCGCCGGGGTGACGTCCATCTGCTGGCCGTGGGTCTCGATGAGCATCGCAACCTCCTTCTCGGTGGGAGCCACAGCATCGCGCATCGCGGCGCAGTGGGTGTCATGGACAGGTTAACCCAGCCCCCGGAGGGCGGGAAGCGGCGACGTGGCGTTCAGGCAATCCGCACGCGCTCGTGCGAGGACGGGATGTTCAGGGCCTCGCGGTACTTGGCCACGGTGCGCCTGGCCACCGGTACGCCGCTGTCCTTCAGGCGTTCGGCCAGGCGTGCGTCGGAGAGCGGCTTGCGCGGATCCTCGGCGTCCACCAGGCGCCGGATCATGTCCTGGATCGCGATGCTGGAGGCCTCGCCGCCGCCGCCGGTGTCGATTCCCGATGCGAAGAATGCGCGCAGCGGGATGGTGCCGCGCGGCGTGTGCACGTGCTTGCGGGCGACCGCGCGCGACACGGTGGACTCGTGCATGCCGATCTGCGCCGCGACTTCGCGCAGGGTCAGCGGGCGCAGCGCCTGGGCGCCGAACTCGAGGAAGCCCGACTGTTCGCGCACCAGGCAGTGCACGACCTTGAGCAGGGTTTCGCCGCGGGCGGCCAGGTTCTTGAGCAGCCAGCGCGCTTCCTGCAGGCGCCCGCGCAGGTAGCCGGCGTCGGCGCCGACGGTGTGCTGCAGCATCTGTTCGTAGCCGCGATGGATGGTCAGGCTGGCGTGGCGGCCGCCGGCCAGCGACACCTTCCAGATGCCGTTGTGGCGCGAGATGCTGCAGTCCGGCACCACATAGGTGTCGTGCGGCATGCCGCCGATGCTGGAGCCGGGGCGCGGGTCGAGGCTGCGGATCAGCTGCAGCGCCGCGTTGGCTTCGTCCTCGCTGCAGTGCAGGGCGTCGGCCAGGCCCGGGGCGCCGAGCTTGGCGATGCGTTCGATCAGGGTGGCCACCGCGTGTTTCGCCAGCGCATGGCCGGGCGTGTCGGCGGGCAGGGCCTCCAGCTGCAGCAGCAGGCACTCGCCGAGGTCGCGCGCGCCAACGCCGGTCGGATCCAGCCGCTGCACCCGCTGCAACACGGCGTTGATCTCGGCTTCGTCGCACTGCAGCTCGGGGGCCATCGCTTCGGCGATGGCGGACAGTGGTTCGCGCAGGTAGCCATCGTCGTCGATCGCGTCGACCAGGGCCTCGCCGATCGCCAGTTCGCGTGGCGACAGGTGGCTGAGATTGAGCTGCCAGGACAGGTGGCCGCGCAGGGTTTCCGACTGGGCGATGCGCTCGGACGCGTCGCCGTCCGGATCGCCGTCGCCACCGCCGCCGCCGCGCCCGCGATCGTCCCACGCGACGTCGCGCTGGTCGTCCCAGTCGTGGTCGGCTGCTGCGCTGTCGGTGTCGGCGCGCTGTTCGTCGCCGCCGGGAGCGTCTTCGGCCGACGCGGACAGCGGCGAGGATTCATCCCACTCCAGCAGCGGATTGCTCTCGACGGCCGCAGTGATCTCGGCTTCGAGTTCGGGGATCGGGAGTTGCAACAGATGCAGCGCCTGACGCAGCTGCGGCGTCAGTACCAGGTGCTGTCCCAGCGATGTCTGCAGACGAGGCTTCACGGCGTTCCCGATCAGGCGGGGACGCACCCTCCGCTTTACAGCCGGAAGGACTCCCCGAGGTAGACCCGGCGCACGTCCGGGTCGGCCAGCAGCGCGTCCGGAGCCCCCTGCGCGAGCACGCCACCATCGCTGAGGATATACGCGCGGTCGCAAATGCCCAAGGTCTCGCGCACGTTGTGGTCGGTAATGAGCACGCCGATGCCGCGATTCTTCAGGTGACGGACGATGCGCTGGATCTCGCCGACCGAGATCGGGTCGACGCCGGCGAAGGGTTCGTCGAGCAGGATCAGGCGTGGGCGGGCTGCCAGCGCCCGGGCGATCTCGACGCGCCGCCGCTCGCCGCCGGAAAGGCTCGCGCCATGCTGGCCGGCCACGTGGCCGACCTGCAGTTCGTCCATCAGCGAGGCCAGCTCGGCCTCGCGGCCCTTGCGGTCCAGGTCCTCGCGCAGCTCGAGCACCAGCATGATGTTGTCGGCCACGCTGAGCTTGCGGAACACCGAAGGTTCCTGCGGCAGGTAGCCGACGCCGAGGCGCGCGCGGCGGTGCATCGGTTCACCGGTGATGTCGCGGCCGTCGAGCACGATGCGTCCGGCATCCGCCGGCACCAGGCCGACGATCATGTAGAAACAGGTGGTCTTGCCGGCGCCGTTGGGGCCGAGCAGGCCGACGACTTCGCCCGCTTCCAGGGTCAGCCCGAACTCGCGCACGACTTCGCGCTGGCCATAGCGCTTGCGCAGGCCCTCGGCGACCAGCATCAGCCGCCGTCCCCGGTCGCCTTCGCTCCCTTGGGCAGGATCCGGGTGCGGATCTGCTGGCCGTCCTGGCCGCCACCCTGCACGCGGCCGGTGGCCATGTTGTAGACGATGCGACCGCCGGCCATGGTGCCGCGACCGGGCTGGTTGATCTCGACGTTGCCGGTGAAGACCACGGTTTCGGTCTGCAGGTTGTAGTCGACGTTGCTGGCGGTGGCATCGATCGCGCCGCCGTCGTCGAGCTCCTGCTGCAGGCGCACCGGCGATCCCGTCAGGATCACCTTCTGGATGTCGCCGCCGCCGCGACGGACGTCGGCCTTGGCGGCGCGCACGTCGAGCGTGCCCTGAACGATGCGCACGTTGCCGCTGAAGACGCAGGGGCTGCCGTCGTCGGCCAGCGAACAGTCCTGGCTGTCGGAGGTCAGGTCCATCGGCCGGGTGCGGTCGCTGGATTTCGCCCACGCGGGCGCGGCAGCCAGGGCCGCGGCGATGGCGATGGCGATGGGCGTGGCGAGGCTAGCGGCGCGTGGGGACATAGCGGGTCTGGACCTTGGAGTTGAGCTTGAAGCGTTTGTCGGCCAGGTCGGCTTCCATGCCGATGCCGCGCATTGTAGTGCCGGGCTGGGTGATGGTCACGGAGGCGTCGCTGCGGGCCCGGCGCTGGCCCGGGAACACGTCCAGGGCCTCGGTGTCCATGCGCATTTCGCGGCTGCCGGCGGGGTCGGATACCACCACCACCTCGCCGCGCAGGCGCATCTCCTCGCTGTCGGCGCTGATCCAGCCGGTGGCTGCGCGCAGGTCCCAGTACAACCCGCTGTCTTCTTCGGGCAGCAGGAAGACCGGCTCGCGCAGCGACATGGTCTCGTCCGCGGGATTGCGATGCAGGTGCGGGGCGCGGAGGGTGAAGGCTTCCCGGCCATCGCTGTCGAGCGACACCAGCTGGAAGTCCTCGAGCACGTAGTCGGAGCGGTTGCTGGTCGCGGTCGCGTCGGCGACTTCGGCGCGCTGCCGCCATGCCGACCAGCCGCTGGCGATCGCGGCAACCAGCAACACGAGGATCATCGCGGCGCGCCAGTTCATTGGCGCGCCGTCCCGGCGTCATCGCCGGCATCATCGCCGCGCGCGGCCAGCAGCAGGTCGCAGAATTCGCGCGCCGCGCCGCGGCCACCGCCGGCCGACGCCTGCCAGTGCACGCTGCCCAGGATCGCGGGATGGGCGTCGGCCGGCGCCGCCGCCAGGCCGGCGCCGGAGAGCACGGCGAGGTCGGTCAGGTCGTCGCCCATGAACGCCACCTCGTCGGCGGCCAGCCCCAGGCGCCGGCACAGGCCGTCCACGCAGGCCTGCTTGTCCTTGATGCCGGTGTAGGCCTCGACGCCGAGGTCGCGGGCGCGGATTTCCGCCGCCGGGCTGGTGCGCGCGGTGACGAAGGCGACCGCGATGCCGGCGCGGCGCAGCAGCGAGATGCCCAGGCCATCATGGACATGGAAGGCCTTGGTCTCGGTGCCATCGCTGGCGATGTACAGGCGGCCGTCGGTCAGGGTGCCGTCGACGTCGAAACAGACCAGCCGGATGCGCGCGGCGCGCGCGAGCAGCCCGGGGGAGGGGGAGGCGGGAGGCGAGGTCGACATGGACGCGCGATCACACCACGCGCGCGCGCAACAGGTCGTGAATGTTCAGCGCGCCGACCGCGCGACCCGCGCCGTCCACCACCACCAGGGCACCGATCTTGTGCGCTTCCATCAGCTGTGCGGCCTCGACGGCAAGCGCGTCGGCGCCGATGGTCCGCGGGTCGCGGGTCATCACGTCCGAGATCGCGGTGCTGCGCACGTCGATGCCGGCGTCCAGGCTGCGGCGCAGGTCGCCGTCGGTATACAGGCCTAGCAGGCGGCCGTCGCCATCGACCACGGCGGTCATACCCAGCATCTTGCGGCTGATCTCGGCCAGCGCTTCGCTCACGGTGGCGTCGGCGTGGACGCGGGGCACGGCGTCGCCGGTGTGCATGACGTCGGCAATGTGCAGCAACAGGCGGCGCCCGAGCGCGCCGGCGGGGTGCGAGCGGGCGAAGTCGTCGGCGGTGAAGCCGCGCGCCTCGAGCAGGGCCACCGCGAGCGCATCGCCCATCGCCAGCGAGGCGGTGGTGCTGGAGGTCGGCGCCAGGTGCAGCGGACAGGCCTCCTCGGGCACGCTGACGTCGAGGTGCACGGCCGCCGCCCGGGCGAGCGTGGAGCCGGTGCGCCCGGTCATCGCCACCAGTGCGTTGCCCTGGCGCTTGAGCACCGGCAGCAGCTGCAGCAGTTCGTCGGATTCGCCCGAGTACGAGAGCGCCAGCACGATGTCGGCATCGGTGACCATGCCGAGGTCGCCGTGGCCGGCCTCGCCGGGGTGGACATAGAAGGCGGGCGTGCCGGTGGAGGCCAGGGTGGCGGCGATCTTGCGCGCCACGTGGCCGGACTTGCCCATTCCCGTGCAGACCACGCGGCCGCTGCAGGCCAGGAGCAGGCTGCAGGCGCGCGAGAAATCGCCGTCGATGCGCGCGGCCACGGCCGCGAGGCCGCGGGCCTCGATGTCGAACACGCGGCGGCCACTTGCCGCGAAATCATGCGCGGGCGCGGCGTTCTCGGACTGTTTGCTGGTGCCGGACATTACGGGCCGGGCCCTTATTGGTTATGCTAACCCGTTCATCTTACGCGGATTTGTCCCCCGGCCTGCGGCCCGCCGCGCCGGCGCGGACAGGCCGCTTACATGCCCTTCATGACCGGGACGACGCCTTGAACGCAGACACCATCCGCAATCTCATCGAACAGGGCCTGCCCGGCGCGGAGGTCGAGGTGCGCGGCGATGACGGCGTGCATTTCGAAGCGCTGGTGGTGCATCCGGACTTCGCCGGTCGCCTGCCGCTGGCGCGCCACCGCATGGTCTACGCCACCCTGGGCGCTCTGATGGGCAACGAGATCCACGCCCTGGCGCTGCGCACGGTGACGCCGGACGAGCCGCGGCCGGCCTGATGCAGAAGATCGTTGTTGAAGGCGGCGTGGCCCTGGAGGGCGAGGTCCGCGTGTCCGGCGCCAAGAACGCCGTGCTGCCCATCCTGTGCGCGACGCTGCTGGCCGACGAGCCGGTGGAGATCGGCAACGTGCCTCACCTGCACGACGTGGTCACGACCGCGCGCGTGCTTGACGGGCTGGGTGCCGGCGTCACCCACGATGCCGACGGCAGCCACATGGTGGTCGACCCGCGCAGCGTCGACAGCCACATCGCACCCTACGAGCTGGTGCGCACCATGCGCGCATCGGTGCTGGTGCTGGGGCCACTGGTCGCCCGCCACGGCGCCGCCGAGGTCGCACTCCCCGGCGGCTGTGCCATCGGCTCGCGTCCGGTCGACCTGCACATCCGCGCGCTGGAAGCGCTGGGCGCGCGGATCACGGTCGAACACGGCTTCATCAACGCGCGTGCCGGCCGCCTGCAGGGCGGGCACGTGGTGTTCGACACGGTGAGCGTGGGCGCGACCGAAAACCTGCTGATGGCGGCGACGCTCGCGCAGGGCACGACGGTGATCGACAACGCCGCGCGCGAGCCGGAAATCGTCGACCTCGCAGACTGCCTGCTGGCGATGGGCGCCGATATCGAAGGCGCGGGCGATTCGCGCATCATCGTCCGCGGCGTCGACCGCCTGCACGGGGCGCGCCATGACGTGGTCGCCGATCGCATCGAAGCGGGCACGTTCCTCGTGGCCGCGGCCATCACCGGCGGCCGGGTCACGGTGACCCATGCGCGGCCGGACACCATGGACGCTGTGCTGGAACGTCTTGCCGCCGCCGGCGCCGACATCACCATCGATGGCGGCCGCATCACCGCCGACATGCGCGGCCGCCGGCCGCGCGCGGTCGACATCACCACCGCGCCGCACCCCGCGTTCCCCACCGACATGCAGGCGCAGTTCATGGCCATGGACTGCATCGCCGAAGGCGTGGCGACGATCGACGAAACGATCTTCGAGAACCGCTTCATGCACGTGAACGAACTCATGCGCCTGGGCGCGGAGATCCACGTCGACGGCAACCGGGCCACGGTCACCGGCGTCGAGCGCCTGAGCGGTGCGCCGGTGATGGCCACCGATCTGCGTGCCTCGGCGTCGCTGGTGCTGGCCGGGCTGGTGGCCGAGGGCGAGACGGTGATTGATCGGGTCTACCACCTGGACCGCGGCTACGAGCACATCGAGCGCAAGCTGTCCGGGCTGGGCGCGCGGATCCGCCGCATCGACTGAGGCGGACACCAAAGGTTCTTCTTCCGATTGAGGGGGGCGTACGGCTGGCCTGGCAGGGTGGCTGCTTCTTCTCGAGACCCTGCGGTGCTGAGGTGACAGTTGGAGCGTTGTTGGGCCGGGAGCTGCTCCGTCCTGGTCCGCGCTGCCGTCCCGCGCATTTCTCCGTTGTGGTGCGCGCTGCTCGTCTCGTGCATTTCTCCGTTGTAGTCCGCGCTGCCCGTCCCGCGCACAGGGGGTGTGCTGCGCCGGCCGTCTCCGCGTCCTGCTCCCAGCGGCCGGGCGCCGGCCATCCATGGCCGGCTCTCCGCACACCCCCTGTGCACGGGACGGGCCGTGGCGTTTTCCTGCTTCGGGAAGGAGATCAAGAGCGGGCGCGCTCGCGCTCGTGGCATTGGGCGTGGGGTGGCTGGCCCGCTTGATCCGGTGACGACCGCCCGGTTGCGACATCTGCGTCAACGTTGCCCCCGTCCACCACCGCGCAAAAGGTCCGGGCCCGCCGTGGATGCAGGGGGGATGCCCAGAGCCGGCCATGAATGGCCGGCGGCCGGAACTGGGAGCAGGATGCGCATATTCCGGCTGGGCATCCCCCCTGCGTCCGCGGCGGGCAGCGCGCTCCCTCCCGGAAGACGACCAGCGGGCCAAATCACCCGAAAGCCCCACGCAATTGGGGCCCCATCGGCCTGCTGCCGCAGCGCGCCCGAATCGGAAGAGAACCATACAAAAAGGGCCCCGCGATGCAGGGCCCTTTGTCATATGCATGCCGCGGGTTTCGGTCCGGGGGTGCGGGTCAGTTGACGGCGGTCAGCTTCAGGTCGATGTGGTCCTTGCCATCCCGGCGCTGCAGCACCCGCGCCGGCACCGGCAGGCCATCCACGACCCAGGCGATGATTTCGCGCTTGCCGTCCTTGCGCACCACTCGCGTGGCCTGGTGCGATTGGCCGCCGACCTGGATGGCTTCTTCGCCGGCGACCTGGAAGGTCTGGCGCTTGACCCGGCCGTCCTCGACCAGGCGGTAGTCGAGTGGCTTGCCCGCGGCCACGTCGCGCACCAGGACCAGGTTCATCAGCATGCCGTCGAGATCGCCGGCGCGCAGTTTCACCGGCCCCGCGCGATCGTCCTTGATGTCGCCGGTCCAGCGCGCTTCGCCGCGGTCCCAGTCGTAGTCGGCGGTCACTGTCTTGCGCTTGACCAACATCGCCGCGAGGCCGCTGGTGCCGCGCTGGCTGTCGACACTCTTGATCGGGCGCCATTGCTTGCCGTCGACTTCGAACGTGGTGCTCTGTTCCAGCTCCGCGCCCATGCCGCCGATGTCGATGCGGTATTCCCAACGATCCTTGCCAACGCTGGCGAGGGTCATTTTCGCGGTCGCTTCCATGCCCATGTAATTGGCCTGGTAATCGGCGCTGAATGCTTCGATCGCGAGCGCGGGCGTGAATGCCAGTGCGAGCGACAGGCCGGCACCGATCATCGCGGCACGGCCGCGCAGGGACTTGATGTACTGCATCTATTGGACTCCTTGGTATTCGACCAGCCGCAGGTCGATGGCGTCTTCGCCGTTTTCCCTCTGCAGGATGCGGATCGGCGTGGGAACGCCGCGCGCCACCCAGAAGATCGTTTCATCATTGCCGCCGTTGGTGCGTGAAACCCGCATGGCCCGGTAGGACAGGCCGTCGACTTCGACGTGTTCGGCGACCTCGGCCACCGAGTACCGGTGGTCACGCACGCGGCCACCGTCCACGAACCGGTAGCCAAGGCTTCGCCCGGGCTCGGCATCGCGGACGATCGCGAGGTTGATCAGCAGGCCACTCATGTCGCCCGGCTGCAGCGCCACCGGCTCCCGCCGTGTCTGCTTGATGTCACCGCTCCACTTGGCGAAGCCCGCATCCCAGTCGTACACGCCCTCGACCTCGCGGCCCATGAACAGCGCCTTGCGCCGGGTGCTCTGGCGGAGTGGGCGATAGCGATCATCGACCACGTCGAACACGGTGTCCTGGTCGATATCCAGCCGGATCCAGCGGGCAAGGCCGCGGTTTCCGGTCACGTCGAGGTCGACCTGCCAGCGCCCGCCATCCAGGCGCGCGAGGCGCATGCTGGCGGTGCCGGCGGGCTTGCCCTGGTTCCAGGCGTCGTAGGTCGCGATGAAGGGCTGCAGCGCGGGTGGGCCATCGTCATCGGGGGCGTCCGCGTCCGTTGAAGGCGCCGACGCGGCGGGGACGGCGACCTGGCTGGCCGCCGCGGGCGCTGGCGCGCAGACGGCAAACAGGGCCGCCAGTCCGATATGGAAGAAGGTGTTCATGACCGGCGGATCATGCCCGCAGGCGGTTGGCTGCCAGCTGAAGCGGTGCCTGCAGGACCTGGCCGTCGAACTCGACCGCGGTGCCCCGAAGGCGGATGCGGCCGGTGCACAAGAGCTCCAGCGCCGAGATCATGAGCGGATGCTCGACCGCGAGGACGCGTTGCGCGAGGGCATCCGCATCGTCTCCGGGCAGCACGGGCACCCGCGCCTGCGCAATCACCGGGCCGCCGTCGAGGTCGGCGCTGACGAAGTGCAGGCTGGCGCCGTGTTCCGCGATTCCGGCCTCCAGCGCCCGTGCATGCGTGTCCAGGCCCTTGAACGCCGGCAGCAGCGATGGGTGGATGTTGACGATCCGTCCCTCCCAGGGCGCGATCGCGTCGGCCCCGAGCAGGCGCATGTACCCGGCACAGACGATGAAGTCCGGCTCCACGGCTGCAACCGCCGCGAACAGTGCAGCGTCGAACTCGCCGCGGCTGGCGAAGTCGCGGGGCCGCAGTGCGTGCGCCGGGATGCCCGCGTCGCGCGCGCGCTCCAGCGCAAACGCCCTGGGGCGGTCACCGAAGACCCCGGCCACCCGCGCATGCAGGCGACCTTCGGCGACCGCGTCGAGAATCGCCTGCAGGTTGCTGCCGCGGCCCGAGGCCAGCACCGCCAGGCGCGGGGTTGCGGCCACGGACAGTGCGCTCAGCCGATGCGCACGCGGGGCGCGCCGGCATCGGCCGGCAGCACCGACCCGATCGTCCAGTGCGCGAGCGACAGCGCGTCGAGCGCGGCCGAAACCGCAGGCGCACGCGCCGGGTCCACCACCAGCACGAAGCCGATGCCGCAGTTGAACGTGCGCCACATTTCCTCGGCAGCCACTGCGCCTTCGCGCTGCAGCCATTCGAACACCGCGGGCATCGCCCAGGCGCCGGCATCGATGTCGACGCCCAGCCCCTCGGGCACCACGCGCACGATGTTCTCGGTCAGGCCGCCGCCGGTGATGTGTGCCATGGCGTGGATGGACGCGCCCTCGGCGCCGCGCAGCAGCTCCAGCACCGGCTTCACGTACAGCGCGGTGGGCGCCATCAGCGCGTCTTCCAGGCGCACGCCGCCAAGGTCGGTGTCGCCGGGGCGGCCGGCGCGGTCGTAGATGCGGCGGATCAGCGAATAGCCGTTGGAATGCGGGCCGCTTGAGGCGATGCCGATGAGCACGTCGCCGGCGGCCACGCGGCTACCGTCGCGCAGCTCGGACTTCTCGACCGCACCCACGGTGAAACCGGCCAGGTCGTACTCGCCCGGGGCGTACATGTCGGGCATTTCCGCGGTCTCGCCGCCGATCAGCGCGCATCCCGCCAGCTCGCAGCCCTTCGCGATGCCGCCGACCACCGCCACCGTGGCGTCGATGTCGAGCTTGCCGGTGGCGAAGTAGTCGAGGAAGAACAGCGGTTCGGCGCCCTGCACCAGCACGTCGTTGACGCACATGCCGACCAGGTCGATGCCGATCGTGTCGTGGCGGCCGAGCTGCTGCGCCAGCTTGAGCTTGGTGCCGACGCCGTCGGTACCCGAGACGAGCACCGGCTCGCGGTACTTGCCCGACAGGTCGAACAGCGCGCCGAAGCCGCCCAGCCCACCCATCACCTCGGGACGGAAGGTCCGCTTCACCAGCGGCTTGATGCGTTCGACGACTTCATTGCCTGCGTCGATGTCGACGCCGGCGTCACGGTAGGTCAGCGGAGTGGGGCTGGTCACGATGGCTCGCCGCGCGGGAAAACGGGAATTTTAGCAGCCTCCGGGCCAACTTCATGGACGCGGCGGCGCGGCTGCGGCACCATCCCTGCCTGACACTGGTCCAGGGAACGACGATGCCCAAGGCGTTGCTGCTCGCGCTGCTCCTCGCACTTCTGCTCCCGGGCTGGGCCCATGCCCAGCGCGTGGAGGGCGATCGCGCCGGGGCCAGCGGCCTCTACCAGGCCGAAGTCACGGTTGGCAGCCAGACGGAGGCGGCGCGGCAGTCCGGTTTCTCGCGCGCGCTGGCCCAGGTCCTGGGCAAGCTTTCGGGCGATGCCGGCGTCGCCAGGCGTCCGGGGGTTTCGCGCGAACTGCGTCGCGCGGGTGATTTCGTCGAAGGCTACGACTACCGCCAGGACGAAGGCCGCTCGGCCGCCGGTTCGCCGACCTACAGCACGGTGCTGGTGGTGCGTTTCCGCGAGGACGAGGTCAACGCCATTGCCGGCGCGCTCGGCCTGCCGCTGTGGCCGGAGCCGCGGCCGAAGCCCGTGCTGTGGCTGGCGATCGACGATGGCAGCGGCCCGCGCCTGGTTGCGCTGGGTCAGAACAACGTGGCGCGGCCGGTGCTGGACCGGGCGATCGAGCGTGGCTACCGCCTCGGCCTGCCCAACGGCACGGCCGCCGAGAAGGCCGCAGTGGGCGCGATCTGGCGTGGCGACACCGCGGCGATCTCGCGCATTTCCGCGCGCTACAGCCCGCCGATGCAGCTGGTCGGCAAGCTCTATCGCGCCGGTGGCGGCTGGAAGGCCGATTGGACGTTCATCGACGACGGCCGCGTGCTCGCGACCTGGTCCGAAGAAGACGGGCAGGCGCGCCGCGCCATCGCCTCGGGCGCGGATGGTGCGGCCAATGCGCTGGTGCGCCGCTATGCCAAGGCCAGCCCCGTGGGCGAGCCCGGTGTCGAACGCGTGGTGGTGACCGGCATCAACAGCGCCAACGACTTCGTGCGCCTGTCCTCCTGGCTGCAGTCCACCTCGGTGGTGCGCGGCATCCGGCCGCTGCGCGCGACCCCCAACAGCCTCGAACTCGAACTCGACCTGCTGACCGGCCTCGCGGGCTTCCGTCGGGTGCTGGATGAAACGGTGCTGGTCGAGTCGGGCGGCAATATCGAAGGCGTGCCGCCCGAGTTCTACCTGCGCTGAGGCCCCGGATCATGGACGAGCACGCCAACGTGGTGGTTTCGCGCTTCCTCATCCGCCTGCAGTGGGCACTGCTGCTCTGCGTCATCGGCTGGCTGGTATGGCGGCTGGGCCCGGTGCTGACGCCGTTCGTGTTCGCGGCTCTGCTGGCGTGGATGGGCGATCCGCTGGTCGACCGGCTCGAGGAGTCGGGGCGCTCGCGCAACGTCGCGGTGGTCATGGTGTTCACCGTGATGGTGCTGTTCCTGGTGCTTGCGCTGGTGATCCTGGTGCCGATGATCGCGCGCCAGATCAGTATCCTGGGCGAAGCCCTGCCGGACTATCGCGACTGGCTGTTGCAGACCGCGCTGCCGTGGCTGGAGGCGCGCACGGGAGTCGACATCGACGCCTGGATGGATCCGGCGCGGATCCTGGACTTCTTCCGCGAACACTCCGAGCGCGCCGGCGGCATCGCCGCGACCGCCCTGGGCGTGGTCTCGCGTTCGGGCATGGCGATGGTGACCTGGGCGGTCAACATCGTGCTGATCCCGGTCATCACCTTCTTTTTCCTGCGCGACTGGGACCTCATGGTGGAGCGCGTGGCCTCGGTGATCCCCCGTGACCATGTGGACACGGCCAGCCGGCTGGCGCGCGAGTCCAGCGACGTGCTGGGCGGCTTCCTGCGCGGGCAGTTCCTGGTGATGGTGATCCTGGGCGTGATGTACGGCCTCGGCCTGTGGCTCGTGGGCCTGGAGCTGGGCCTGCTCATCGGCCTGATCGCCGGACTGTTCACTTTCATTCCCTACATCGGCCCGGCCACCGGCATCGTCCTGGGCATCATCGCGGCGCTGATCGAGTACGGGGACTGGCAGCACCTGCTGGGCGTGTCCGTGGTGTTCGGCCTGGGCCAGCTGATCGAAAGCTACTGGCTGACGCCGAAGCTGGTCGGCGACCGCATCGGGCTGCATCCGGTGGCGGTGATCTTCGCGGTGATGGCCGGTGGCGTGCTGTTCGGCTTCGTGGGCATGCTGATCGCGCTGCCGGGGGCGGCGGTGGTCAACGTCATGCTGCGTTTCGCACATGAGCGCTACACCGCCAGCAGGCTCTATGCCGGCCGCGCCGCCGGGGCCGACCTGGAGGTGGTGGTGGACACCAGCGTTGGCGTGGCCGGTGGGCTGCCGGCGCAGCTGCTGGTGCCGGCCACGGCCACGGCCGGGGCGCCGGCGGATCCCGCCGATGTGCCGGCGAGGAACGCCGGGCCGGGACCCGGCCGCGACGGCGCGTGAACCGGCAGCTGCCGCTCGCGCTGCGCTATCCCCCGGACCAGCGTTTCGACACCTTCGTGGATGCGCCGCCTGCTGCGATCGGGCAGCTGCGCATGCTGGCCGCCGGCAGCGGCGACTGGCTGTACCTCGACGGCGCGGCGGGCACCGGCAAGACGCACCTGGCGCTGGCGGCATGTGCGCAAGCCGATGCCATGGGACGCCGTGCAACCTATCTTCCGCTGGCACTGGCCGCCGGACGCTTGCATGAAGCGCTGGAATCGCTGGGCGATGGCCCCGGACTGGTCGCTTTGGACGGGCTCGAGGCGATCGCCGGCCGGGGTGGCGACGAGGTCGCACTGTTCGAGTTCCACAACCGCGCCCGCGCCGCGGGAGGCAGCGTGCTCTACGCCGCGTCCGCGGCCCCGGCGGCGCTGCCTCCCGGGCTGCCGGACCTTCGCTCTCGGTTGGCGCAGTGCGTACGCATCCCCTTGCAGCCGCTGGACGACGCCGGCCGCGCCCAGGTGCTGCGACTGCGGGCGCGAAGGCGCGGCCTGCAGTTCGACGAGGCCGCGATCGGCTGGTTGCTCAGGCGTGCCGGACGTGACCTGGCCGGTCTGACGACCCAGCTTGATGCGCTGGACCGGGCATCGCTGGCGGCGCAGCGGCGGGTGACGGTGCCGTTTCTGCGCGAAGTGCTCGGGCCGAATGTCGGCCCCGGGCCGCTTCAGGCCCCTTGAGCACTCCGGTGGCGAGGATGCCTGGCGGCGACCATGGCTCCGATGCGCCGACCGGTGTTCAGCGGTGGTACTCGCCCGCGCGCTCGGGCTGGTAGGTCACTTCCTCGATCAGCACCTTGATGGCGCCGCCGCCGGGCTTGGGCCATTCCATTTCGTCGCCCTGGGAGAGCCCGAGCAGGGCGCTGCCCACCGGCGCCAGCACCGAGATGCGGTCGGCGCTGCCGTTGGCATCGCGCGGATAGACCAGGGTGAGCAGGAAGCTCTCGTCCGGCCCCACGCGGAAGCGGACGGTGGAGTTCATGGTCACCGTGGTGGCCGGGACGTCCTTGGGCGCGACCACGTCGGCGCGAAGCAGTTCGGCCTCGAGCGCGTCGCGGCCGGGAAAGGCGCCGTCGGGAAGGGATTCGAGCAGGCTCTCAAGGCGCTCGGAATCCAGCGTCGAGATGGTGATCTTGGGTCGGGTGTTCACGCGTGCGTCTCCTGACAATGCGCTTGCCGCCAGCAACGCGCCCCGGGCGACGTCTCGCGTCGGCCGGGGCGCGGGTGGGCTGGCGGCTATGGTGTTCGTTGCCGTCAATGTAGCTGCAGCCGGCCGCGATCTCAATCGATTCGCGCGGCCCCATCGTAGCGCCAGTGCCAGGGCTCGTGGACGATGCCGTGCGGGTTGTCGCGCGGATAGCTCATGGTGAAGCCGAGCGCCGCGGCATGGGAGCGGAGCCACGCGAACGCCGCGGTCTGCTCGAAGGATTCCTCGGCCGCCGGCTCGCCGGGCGTGCTGATGTCGATGGCGCGGCCGGAATGGTGTTCGGACCAGCCGGGGGCGGCGTTGACGGCGAGGATCTCGTCGATGGCGATCCCGCGCGCGAGCTTGCGCTCGATGATGCCGGCCTGGTAGTCGTGGCTGCGGTAGCCGGACACGGCTTCCAGCGCGATGCCGTCGCGTGCGGCAGCGCCGACCAGGTGCCGCCAGCCGCGCGCGGCGTCCACGCGCAGCCACAGCGCGCGGCGGTAGCGGTCATGGCCGGCCAGGTCCAGCCACGCGGGTTCGGACTCCAGCGCGAGTCCAGTGCGCGCGGCATAGGCATCGCCGTCGATGCCCAAGGCCTCCAGGCGCGTGGCCAGGCGCGTCGGCGGCAGGGTCGGCACCACGTCGATCCCGGTGCGCAGGCCCCGAAGCGGCGGATGCTCGAGGACGTCGAGGGCGGCATCGATCCCGGTTTCGCGCGCCAGGCGCGGCACCAGCGGCAGCAGGCCTTCCGGCAGGTCGGCGGCAAGCAGCGTGCCGTCGCGCTTGCGCCGCAGTACGGTGCGCGCGCGGGCCAGGGCACGGGCGTCGCGGTTGCCGCGTGCGCGCAGCACGCCGCCCGGCCAGAGTTCGATGTCCGGGGTGTTGGCGAGGATGGCGTCGCGATCGCGCATGGCGGGAGGCTAGCGCCTGCCGCCGCTGTCCGCCATTGCGCGCAGCCGGTCGAGCAGCGCCTGCGGATTTTCGGGCTGCAGCAGCAGGTCATGCCCGGCGGCGGTGGGAATCCACAGCAGGCGCTTTCCGCCACTGGCAGCCACCAGCGCCCGTTGCCCGCTGCGCAGGCGGAACCAGCCGCTGCGGAAGCCGGGAATGGAGACGCCATTGGTCCTGAGCATCGCGCGGAATTCGGGACGCTCGTCGATGTCGACCACGCGTGCGCGTGCGAGATCCAGTGCATCGAGATCGAAGCGGCGGCGATAGAAGGTCGTGGCGACCTCCAGCCCGCCCGCGTCCAGCTGCAGGCGATGGCGGCGCACCAGCGCGGCCAGCGCGCCCCAGAGCACCACGCAGAGCGCGGCGACGCTGGCGAAGGCGCGGACCGCGAGCGCTTCCTGGCCTTCGCCGCTGCCGCTGCCTGAAAGCTCGGTCAGGCCGACCAGCACCAGCGGCAGGATCACCACCAGCGCGAACAGCCAGGCTTGCGCGCGTGGCGAGGCCGGCACCAGCGCCGTGGCCGGATCGTTGTCGTGAACCGCGCCGTGGCGGCTGCTGTCATCGGACACTGTCATTTTCCCTCCGTTTTTGCGGCGCTGGCGGCGGCCCGTTCGGGCAGCCGGCCGGCCTTGCGCAGCGCCTCGCGCAGCAGGTATTCGATCTGTGCATTGGCGCTGCGCAGGTCGTCGTCCGCCCACTGCTGCACGGCCGCGAGGATCGCGGCATTGATGCGCAATGGATAGGCCTTTTTCTCAGCCACGGCGCGCCATCAGTACAGCGAACCGGAGTTGACCACCGGCTGCGCGCCACGGTCGCTGCACAGCACCACCAGCAGGTTGCTGACCATCGCGGCCTTGCGTTCTTCGTCCAGCGTCACCACGCCGCTCTTCTCCAGCTCGGCCAGCGCCAGTTCGACCATGCCGCAGGCACCGGCCACGATGCGCGTGCGTGCCGCGACCACCGCGTTGGCCTGCTGCCGCTGCAGCATGGCCTGCGCGATCTCGGGCGCGTAGGCGAGGTGGCTGATGCGCGCCTCCAGGACTTCGACGCCGGCCGAGCCCAGGCGTTCGTCCAGATGCTGCTTGAGTTCGTTGGAGATTTCGACCGGATGGCTGCGCAGCGACATCTGGCCGTCCTCGTGCTGGTCGTAGGGATGGGTGGTGGCCATGGCGCGGAGCGCCGCCTCGGATTGGATGTGGACGAAGCTTTCGTAGTCGTCGACGTTGAACACCGCTTCGGCCGAATCCACCACCTTCCACACGATCACCGCCGCGATCTCGATCGGGCTGCCCTCGAGCTCGTTGACCTTGAGCTTGCCGCTTTCGAAGTTGCGGATGCGCAGCGAGACCTTGCGCTTGGTGAGGAAGGGATTGTTCCAGCGCAGGCCGTTCTCGTGGACGGTGCCGACGTACTTGCCGAACAGGCTCAGCACCGCCGACTGGTTGGGCTCGACCATGTACAGGCCGGCAAGGCAGAACAGCGCGATGCCGCCGATGGCGATCGCCGCAACCAGCTGCAGCACGGCGCCGCCGTTGACCAGCGCCTGGAAGAAGAGCCAGCCGCAGGCGAGTGCGACCACGACCAGGAGCAGCAGCATCGGAATGCCGGGCAGGGAGCGGATCGGGTTTTCCTTCATGGCGTTCTCCGGGGGGGCCGTGGTTGGGCGAGCTGACATTATTGATATCTAAATGATATCTATTCGTCAAGCCGGTCGCGGGCATCCGCGGCCGACCTGCGATGATGGCGACCTTGGAATCCGAGGGAGTCAGCCACCGATGAAAGGCCGCGACGGCTATGCCGTGTTCTTTTTCCCGCAGGCGATCGAAGCCCTGGGGGACGCCATCAAGCCCTACATCCAGGACAGCCCGGTGGTTGGCCCGCACGTGCCCTGCGACGAAGTCGACACCGGCGGCGCATTGATCGAGCTGACCATGAAAGGCCGCATGCCCACGGGTGATGACGTCGCCCTGGAGCTGATGGTGCCGACGTCGATGGTGCGGATGATCGTGTCGCGGCAAAGCGGCGGCATGTTCGGCTTCGGGCCGCGCAGCTACGAGGCCGCCGCCCAGGCGGCGCTGCCGGTCATTGGCGCCTCGGCGCCGGCCGCGGAGGCACCGGCCGAAGCGGTGCCGGCAAGCGCCGACACCGCCTCGCCCGCGGTGACCGCCCCCGCCGAAGGTGATGCGGCCGCCAAGCCCGCGCCCTGAGGCCAGGTGGTTGGGGCGCTCCCGCGGCGGTCCCGGCTGCGAAGCGCCCTGGCTCAGTTGGTGAGGTCGATCCAGACCAGGCGGTGGTCGCTGCCGTCGACGATGGCGGCGCCGTCCTCGCCCGGGGCCGGCCAGTACACGCCTGAATCCAGCGCCCGGAAGCCGACGGAAGGCAGCGCATAGTCCAGGCGCAGCGGGCCGGTACGCGGGCCGAAGTCGCCGGTGGCATGGGCCACGCTGCCGCGGCGATCCGGACGGTCGGCCCCGGCGGCGTGCGCCGCGCCCTCGCTGCGCGGGGTCGCCATGCGCAGCACGCGCGGGTGTTCGAGCAGTTCGATGATGGCCTCATGGCGACCGTCGCCGTCGACGGGATCGTTGTTGAGGTCGCCGAGGATCACGAAGCGCGCTTCCCGGGCGAGTCCTCCGCAGTGGCCGGCGTCGTCACACAGCCAGGGTGCGTCGTCGCTGCCGATGTACTCGCGCCACAGCCGGATCTCGTCGTGGTTGCGCGCGCCGTTGCGATCCTCGGGGCCGTCGAATACGGGCGGCGTGGGATGCGAGGCCAGCACGTGCACGGTTCCCAGCGGCGTGCGTACCGGCACGTCCCAGTGCGACTTCGACGACAGCCGCAACTGCTCCCAGGTGGCGTCGTCGTACCAGGGCGCAGCGGTCCCTGGATCCACCGGCCGCGCGGCACCGGGCATCGTGCTCCAGCGCAGCTGCTGGAAGGTCCGTGCCGCATCGGCATCAATCGGGTGCATGGACAGCAGCAGCATCCCGTATTGCCCGGGGTGCAGGCCATAGCCCCAGGCGTCGTTGCCGCGCCCGCGGGCGGCGGCCCCGTCTTCGCCGGGGGGCGCGGCGCCGGCACCGACGTGTCCGCTGCGGTCGAGGTCCAGGCCGCTGGGCACGCCGGTGTTGACCGGTGCGATGTAGCGGTAGGGGTAGCGCAGCGGGTCGCCGCCGCCGGGCTGCGGAACATCCAGATAGTCGCGCTGGAAGGCATCCGCCGCGCGGCCGCTGGCGTCGTAGTCGAATTCGTTGACCAGCACCACGTCGGGGCGGACCCGCTGCAGCACCGCGGCGACCTTGCGCGCATCGGCGTCGTCGGATTCGAGTCGCCGCAGCAGGCCGCCGGCGTCATCGGAATAGAGCGATGCGTTGTAGCTGGCAACGCGGAGGGTCTGGGGCGGGGTCATGGACTGTCCGGGGTCTCCGTGGACGTTGACGCGCACGCAGCCGGCAAGCAGCGCGCAGCACAGCAGCGCGGCCAGGCGCGCGCTCATGCGTTGCTCCCGCGCGGGAGGGTTTGCCAACTGCGGCCATCAAAGTGTTCGAGGGTCTGGAAGTTGCGCTTGTAGTCCATTTTTGTGTGTCCTTGAATCCAGTAGCCAAGGTAAAGGTGGCGATAGCCGTCGCGCCGGGCCCAGGCGATCTGCTGCAGGACCGCCAGCGTGCCCAGGCCGCGCGCGGCCTCGTCCGGGTCGTAGAAGGTATAGACCGCCGACAGCGCATCCTCCACCAGGTCGGTGACAGCCACCGCCAGCAGACGTCCGCCCGCGCGCAGTTCGAGGAAGCGACCCTGCGACCAGCTGCCGACCAGGAACTGCGCGAACTCCGCCTTGCCATGATCGTCCATGCCGCCGCCCGGATGGCGGCCGAGGAGATAGCGGCGGTAGAGCTCGAAGCGCTCCGCGTTCTCGTCCGCGGGCAGGATCCGCGCCTGCACGTCGGCATTGCGCACCAGGCAGCGGCGCTGGCTGCGGTTGGGTACGAAGTCGGCCACGGGGATGCGCACCGGCACGCAGGCACGGCAGCCATGGCAGTGCGGGCGATAGACCAGGTCGCCGGAGCGGCGGAAGCCCCAGGCCAGCGCGCGGGCATAGGACTCGGCCAGGCGCGGATCGCCGGGATCAAGCACCAGGTCGCGGGCCGGGCGTTCGGGCCAGTAGCCGCAGGGGTGTTCGGCGGTGTGGAACAGGCGCAGCGGCGCTGGCTCAGCCATGGCGAACCCGGCGCGGAGATGCATGGACGGCGCGAAGCATGCAGGCAGGATACTGCGCGGCGTCGCAGCGGCTGCGAACCGGCTGCCAGCTGAACGCCCACGGCCGACCGTCAACCACGTCCGGCGCCACGCGTTGACCGATGCACATGCAGCACTGCCGCTGCGAGCAAAGGAGACACGCATGAAGCGTCATGCCCTGTTTTTCGCCACCGCCCTGGCCGTGGCTTCCCTTGGTGCCGCAGGCCTGGCAGCCGCGCAGTCCGCGCCGGCCACCAGTGCCACCAAGGCCACCACCGCCACCGCCACAGGTGACGCCCGCACCGATGCTCCGCGCGCCGCAAAGGGCGAGCGCCCGATGCGCCACGGCAAAGGCCATTCCGGCCACCGCGGCGGCCATGCCATGCGCGGCGGCATCGAGCGCATGGACACGGACGAGGACGGCCGCATCAGCCGCGCCGAGTTCGACGCCGCCAAGGCTGCTCGCGAAGAGGCGCGCGCCGCCCGCATTGCACAGCGCGAGAAGGCCGGTGCCGGCGAATCCCCGCGCCGTGCGCGCGCTGATCGTGCAGATCGTCCGGCCCGCGACGGCGTCGAAAGTGGCCCGCGCATGGGCTTCGACTTCGACGCCATCGACACCAACAAGGACGGCTACATCGTCCGCAGCGAGGTGGCGGCCCACCGCGACCGCATGCAGCAGCAGATGCGCGCGAAGCACGCGGAACGCTTCGCCGAAGCATTTGCCGCCGCCGACCTCAACAAGGACGGCAAGCTCAGCCGCGTCGAGGTCGACGAGAAGATGCCGCGGCTGTCGAAGCGCTTCGCATGGACGGACGACAACCGCGACGGCTTCCTGAGCCGTGCGGAACTGGAAGCCGGCAAGCGCCGCTGAGCCAGGCGTTCCACTGATGGGGTGGTGCCGGTTCGACCGGTGCCGGGCCCGCGCTCATGGCGCGGGCCTTTTTTCATGGTTTTTCACCCGATCGAGGGGCGCTTTCGGGTGATACGCCCGCTGGTCGTCTTCCGGGAGGGTGTGCGCTGCCCGCCGTGGAGGCAGGGGGGATGCCCAGCCGGAATATGCGCATCCTGCTCCCAGTTCCGGCCGCCGGCCATCCATGGCCGGCTCTGGGCATCCCCCCTGCCTCC
>NZ_JBCLUZ010000012.1:0-93153 GCF_039548395.1 Luteimonas changyuni | reverse complement strand
TCCCGGCGTGGCTGTGCCGCTTGATCCGGTGACGACCGCCCGGTTGCGACATTTGCGCCGACGTTGCCCTTATTCATCACCGCCCAAAAGGTCCGGGCCCACCGTGGAGGCTGGGGGGATGCCCAGAGCCGGCCATGGATGGCCGGCGGCCGGAACTGGGAGCAGGATGCGCATATTCCGGCTGGGCATCCCCCCTGCCTCCACGGCGGGCAGCGCTCACCCTCCCGAAGCAATCCACCCGCTCCTGAATCGGGAGATGAACCTTTTTCTTTCCGGGGCGGGGCGGGTATCGTGGCGGCTGGCTGTCCGGCACGTTGCGGCCGACGGCCCACCACCTTCGTCGGTCCCTGTCCCGGAGTCCTGAAATGCGCCTGATGCAAGCCGCCCTGCCCCTGCTCCTCGTGCTGCCCACGCTCGCCTTCGCACAGGCGTCGTCGCCCACCGGGCGCTGGAAGACCATCGACGACGAGACCAACAAGGCGAAATCGGTCGTCGAGATCACCCAGGCAGCGAACGGCACGTTCAGTGGCCGCATCGTCGAACTCATCGACCCCAGCAAGCCCAACCCCGCCTGCGACAAGTGCAAGGACGACCGCAAGGACAAGCCGATCACCGGCATGGAGATCATCCGCGGCATGAAGGCCGACGGCGCCTCCTGGTCGGGCGGCACCATCCTCAAGCCCGACGAGGGCAAGGTCTACAAGTCGAAGATGGAGCTGGTGGAAAACGGCACGAAGCTCAAGGTGTCGGGGTGCGTGGCCTTCTTCTGCAAGTCCCAGGTCTGGGAACGGATCTAGTCCTCCGTTCCTTCAACCGCACGAAGGGCCCGGCCAGCGCCGGGCCCTGTCGTTTCCGGGCCTGCCGCGACCGGGGACGCTCCAGGCGGGCATGCGATAATCCGCGTCCTTCCGCACGCAGCCACGCCATGTCACGCCCCGCACTGGTCACCAACGCCCTACCCTATGCCAACGGTCCCCTGCACATTGGCCACCTGGTCGGCTACGTGCAGGCCGACGTCTGGGTACGCGCGCGGCGCATGGCCGGCGGCACCGTGCATTACGTCTGCGCCGACGACACCCACGGCACGCCGATCATGCTGGCCGCCGAAAAGGCCGGGACCACGCCTGAGGCTTTCGTCGCCGGAATCCAGGCCGGGCACGAGCGCGACTTCGCCGACTTCGGCGTCGCCTTCGACAACTACGATTCCACGCATTCGCAGCGCAACCGCGAGATCACCGAAGCGATCTACAAGCGCCTCGACGACGCCGGCCACATCACCCGGCGCTCGGTCGCCCAGCTCTACGACCCGGCCAAGGGCATGTTCCTGCCCGACCGCTACGTCAAGGGCCGCTGCCCGCGCTGCGGCACCGCCGACCAGTACGGCGACAACTGCGAGCACTGTGGCGCCACGTACTCACCCACGGAACTGCTGGAGCCGTATTCCGTAGTCAGCGGTGCCACGCCGGAGATGCGCGACAGCGAGCACTTCTTCTTCGAAGTCGGCCACTTCGAGGCCTTCCTGCGCGACTGGCTCGCCGGCGACGTCGCGGTGCCGGGGGTCAAGGCCAAGCTGCTGGAATGGGTCGACGGCGAAGGCGGCCTGCGCGCCTGGGACATCTCCCGCGACGCGCCCTACTTCGGCTTCGAGATCCCGGGCCACCCCGGCAAGTACCTTTACGTCTGGATCGACGCGCCGATCGGCTATCTGGCCAGCTTCCAGGCGCTGTGCGAACGCGAAGGCCTGGACTACGCGGCATTCACCGCGCCCGCCAGCCAGACCGAGATGCACCACTTCATCGGCAAGGACATCATCAATTTCCACGGCCTGTTCTGGCCCGCGGTGCTGCACGGCAGCGGCCATCGCGCGCCGACGCGCCTGCACGTCAACGGCTACCTGACCGTCGACGGCGCGAAGATGTCGAAGTCTCGCGGGACCTTCGTGATGGCGCGGACCTGGCTTGATGCCGGCCTGCCGGCCGAGGCGCTGCGCTACTACTTCGCGGCGAAGTCCGGCGGCGGCGTCGAGGACATCGACCTCAACCTCGCCGACTTCGTGGCCCGGGTGAATTCGGACATCGTCGGCAAGTTCGTGAACCTTGCCAGCCGCTGCGCCGGCTTCATCGGCAAGCGCTTCGACGGCATGCTCGCCGGCAGGCTGCCGGAGCCGGACATGTACGCGCGCTTCGTGGCCGCGCTGGCGCCGGTGCGCGAGGCCTATGAATGCAACGAGCCCGCCAGCGTGCTGCGCCAGGTGATGGCGCTGGCCGACGAGGCCAACCGCTGGATCGACGAGCGCAAGCCCTGGGTGATCGCGAAGCAGGATGGCGCCGACGCCGAGCTGCAGGAAGTCTGCACGCAGGGCCTGAACCTGTTCCGGGTGCTCACCGGTGCGCTGCAGCCCGTGCTGCCGGCGATGGCCTCGCAGGTCGCGGACTTCCTCGATGCGCCGCTGGCGCGTTGGGAAGACCTCGATGCGCCCCTGCTCGCGCATCGCATCCGCGCCTACCAGCCGCTGTTCACCCGCATCGACCCGAAGCAGGTCAACGCCATGATCGAATCCAGCAAGGACGACCTCAAGCCCCGCGATGCCACCGCGACGGGTGCCGCCCCGGCGCAGGCGAAAGCCTCGCCCGATGCCGCGGCCGATGCCGCGGCCGCGCCACGGTCCACGCCGGCCGCTGCGCCGGCAACCGCGGCGGACGGCGAGGCCGCGTCGCCAACCATCACCATCGACGACTTCGCTAAGCTCGACCTGCGCATCGGCCAGGTCGTCGCCTGCGACTTCGTGGACGGCTCGGACAAGCTGCTGCGCTTCGAACTCGACGCCGGCGAGCTGGGCACGCGCCAGGTCTTCTCCGGCATCCGCGCCAGCTACGGCGAGCCGGCCGCCCTGGTCGGGCGCAAGGTCGTGTTCATCGCCAACCTGGCGCCGCGCAAGATGCGTTTCGGCCTGAGCGAGGGCATGATCCTGTCCGCCGGCTTCGACGGCGGCGAGCTGGCCCTGCTGGGCGCCGACGCCGCGGCCCGGCCCGGGATGCCGGTGCGCTGAGCCCGCCATGGGCGCCCGCCGCGAAGACGCCCTGGTCGAACGCCTCGACCGCCTGCTTCCGCAGACCCAGTGTGGCCAATGCGGCTACGCCGGCTGCCGGCCCTATGCCGAGGCCATGGCCGCCGGCGGGGCCGGCGTGGATCGCTGCCCGCCGGGTGGCGATGCCGGCGCACGGGCGCTGGCGAGGCTGCTCGGCGTCCCGCCCCTGTCCTACGACCGCAGCCTGGGCGAGCACTGCCCGCCCGAGCTCGCGCTGGTGGTCGAAGCCGACTGCATCGGCTGCACCAAGTGCATCCAGGCCTGCCCGGTCGATGCGATCATCGGCGGCAGCAAGCGCATGCACGTGGTGCTGGAGCCGCTGTGCACCGGGTGCCGGCTGTGCGTCCCGGCCTGCCCGGTGGACTGCATCGTGATGCTGCCGGCTCAGTCGTCGACGGCGATGCCGGCGGCCTCCAGCAGCTCGCGGACCGGCTGAAGCTCGCGTTCGTAGCGTTTCCAGCGACCGATCGCGCGCCGGTTGACCGGCTCGCGCACCTGCGCGGCACTGGCCGTGGCCACCGGTGCCGGGTTCTCCTCGAACCGCAGGCAGGCGTCTTCCCAATGCAGGCCGCAGAAGTCGACCAGGCGCCGCGCGCCGGACTCGAAGTCGTCCACCAGGCCCTCGTACGACACTTCAAGGATCCGCCCAGCCAGGCGCTCCTGCCAGCTGCGCATCATCCGGTCGAACAGGACGTAGTAACGCGCCGTGTCCAACAGGTCGAAGGAGTACTCGTACATCGGCGACCCGAGCGCGAACAGCTGCCTGAAATTGCCGAGCACGCTGTCCATAGGGTTCCGGCGCAGGCAGATGATCCGCGCCCTCGGCAGCGCCGCGGCGATGCAGCCGGCATAGAGGAAGTTGTGCGGGAGCTTGTCGACAAAGCGCGGCGCAGCCGCCGTCCCGGGCCGCGTGCTGGCCAGGTAGGCCTCGCCCAGCGCCTTCCAGTCCAGGCCGCCGCGGCTGCGTTCGACCACGTCCAGGTCCAGCACGGGCGGCGTCCGGCTCCCGGTCGCGCGCTTGAGCGCGACGCTGAAGTTCTGCAGCTCCCCGGCCGCGTGCACCTGAGAATGGCTGCTGAGCACGCGCTCGACGAGCGTCGTTCCCGAGCGTGGCAGGCCGATGACGAAGATCGGCGCGTCGCTGTCGCAGCCACCATCGGCGGGAGGCGACGGACAGGCGCCGACCAGCGCCTGGAACAGAGCCTCGTCGCTGGCGCTGGTGTAGGCCGGCGACTGCCTCCGCCAGGCGCGCTTGCCCGAGACCAGGCGCTCGAACGCCTCCTCGTGCCGGCCGCAGTCCTCGAGCTCCCTGGACAGGGCCAGATCCACGCACAGGACCGCCATGGCGTCGTCGCCAAGCCCTTCGCGGACGTGTTCGAGCCCGGCGATATGATTGTCCTCGGGCGAGTGCCGCCGCAGCTGCGCGCGCGAAAGGTAGGCCTTCCAGTAGGTCGGGTCGATGCGCAGGCAGGCGTCGAGCGCCCGTTCCGCGGCGTCGGTATCACCGGCATGGATCAGGGCCGTGGCGTGGTTGTACTGGAAGCGCGCCGAGTCCGGCACGATCTCCGCCGCGCGCCTGAACATTTCCGCGGCCCGGACATAGTCGTGGGTGGCGGTGTAGGCAAGGCCAAGGGCGTCGAGCGTGGTCGCATCGGCTCCCGGAAGCGCCGCGCCGCGCTCGGCGGCCTCGTGCGCGCGCGTGGGCTCGCTGGCCTGGGCCAGCGCGCGCGCCAGCTGCGCGAAATAGTCCGGGCGCCCGGGATTGATGCGGACCGCCTGCTCCAGCAGCTCGATCGCCAGCGGGATCTGCAGCTGTTCGCGGGCGGCGACACCGGCCACGAAGCACACGCCCGCATGCGGCGGCACCTCGCGCAGCAGCGCCATCGCCAGCGACTGCGCCCTGGCCCAGTCGCCGCGGTTCAGGGCATCGATCGCCTCGTGGTAGCGCGCACGCGGATCCCCGCTCACGGCCGGGCGCACGCCGAACACACGCGCTCCACCGCATAGCCCTTCGCGCGCAGCTTCTCGACCACGCCATCCTCGCCCAGCAGGTGCATCGCGCCGACCACCACCAGGCTGTCGTCGCTGCCGTCCTTGCGAAGCCGCGCTTCCAGCTTCGGCACCCAGGCGTCGTTGCGCGCGACGTTGATCACCTGGTACAGCGCGGGGAATTCGCGGCGCATCTCGGCGATCGTGCCATCGATGATCGCTTGTGTATCGCCGGCTCGCCAGGCGCCGTGCAGGGCGAGCATCTGCTCCGCACCCGCTTCGGCCTGTTCAAGCGCCTGCTCGAGCATCTGCAGCTGCTCGCCGGTGTCCATTCCGTCGAGGAAGGCGATCTGCAGGGCACCGGTCTCCAGCCCCGCCACCGGCTTCTGCGCGGCCTCCGCCAGCCCGCCCATGTGCGCGTCGAGCCCGATGGCGGGATCGAAGCCGAGCCCGGTCATCTGGCTGATGGTCACCATCATGCCCACGAACCAGGGCTCGAAGCGCTGCAGCACCTCGACGGTCAAGCCGGTGGCGGCCAGCTGCGCGGCGTTGTCGCTGCCCCAGGCGGCAAGCTTCGCCGCCAGCTCCGGGCCCAGCTCGTCGTCAAGCGTGCTGCCGTCGGTGCGCATTGCCGCCCGGGCCATCTGCAGGCCGAGCTGCGGCGAGGCCAGCTCGTCCGGGGCGATCTCGAACACCAGCTTCTCGGCATCGGCGAAAGCCATGTCGACGTCGCGCGACAGCGGATAGTCCGTGGGAAGCAGCAGGTGGAAGGAACCGAGCAGGTACAGCGAATTGTCCTCGTCAGACACCTTCCACAGCAGCGGCACCGGAGGCGCCTGACCCGCGGCAGCGGCAGCGCCGGGCTGCGCGTCCGCCGGCGGCACCGGAGTGGCGGTCACGGTGGCGGTGGCGGTGGCCGCGAGGGCGAGCGTTGCCGCAAGCGCGCCGGAGAACAGGGTCCCGCGGGCGCGGTGGATGTTGAGCATGGCGGTCCTTTGCTGGGATTCGGTTTCGGGTGTCAGGTTTCGGGGATCAGGCACCGGTGCCAGCATCGGCAGCGGCGGCCTGGTCGCCGGCCTGCCGCGGCGTGCTGCCCGGCTTCGCGTAGGCCTTCTCGCCCGCGGTCACCGCGAGCTCGAGCCGGTTTTCCGGCGGTGGCAGCGGGCAGGTGGCGAAGTCGGTGAAGGCGCAGGGCGGATTGTAGGCGCGGTTGAAATTGAGGATCACCCGGCCATCCGCATCCGGCGGCGCGGTATCCAGGTAACGACCGGCGCCGTAGCTGGCGTGGCCGTTGGTGCGATCGGCCAGGATCAGGAACAGGCCGCCGTCCTCGCCGTCGATGGCTTCAAGTCTGTAGTCGACGCCGCCCCTGCTGAACTCCACAGCGCCCGGGTTGGGCAGTTGGTCGATGCCGCCGACGATGTTGGCGATTTCGATGGTGCGCCCGGCAGGATGCGGCTCGAAGCGCGCCTCGACCAGCCAGTCCGCATCCGCCGGCCAATATTCCAGTTCGCCGAAGCCGGTGCGCCCGCTCGCCTCCGCGTGCTTGACGCGCAGCGCGTGCTGCCCGCCGCGCGTGATCAGCGAAAGCCTGCCCTTGCCGTCGTCGAACAGCAGCTCCGTCGGTTCCGGATCGAGGGCGTCGTGCAGTTCGATGCGACCGGTGACCGGCGCGTCGCCCACGGCCACGTCCACGCCTTTTTCAGCCGTGAAGTACACCCGGCCGCCCTCCTGCTGCACCAGGCCGAGCTTCTCCGGACCGTGGCCCAGGCGGATCCCGCTGGTTGCGCTGTTGCCGACGTAGTGCGCGCGCAGCTCGAGCCGGTGCAGGCCGACCAGGCTGGTCCAGCCGTCTTCGGCCAGCAGGCCTTCGCGTCGCTCGCTGCGCCACTCGGCCTCGGCCGCGGTCAGTGCCGGACTGGTCCGCGCCACGCCGGTGGCCTGATGGTCGCCACCGGCCGGTGGCGCATCGGAACCACAGCCCGCCAGCGCGGCGGCGAACAGGATGCACGCCGCGAAGGCGGCAGGCGGCAGGTGTCTGGTCATCAACGTCCCCTCAGGAACCAACGGTCGATATCGGCGAGCGAGAATCGCGTCCACGTCGGGCGCCCGTGGTTGCACTGTCCCGAACGTTCGGTGGCCTCCATGTCGCGCAGCAGCGCGTTCATTTCGGCGATGGTCAGGCGCCGGTGCGCGCGCACCGCGCCGTGGCAGGCCATGGTTGACAGCAGCTCGTCGCGGGCGGCGCGCACGCGGCGGCTCTCGCCATGTTCGCGCAGGTCGGCGAGCACGTCGCGCAGCAGGGCCTCGGTATCGCCCTGGGCCAGCAGCGCCGGCACGCCGCGCAGCAGCAGCGATTGTGGACCGGTGCGCGAAACCTCGAAGCCGAGCTCGGCCAGGGTCGCGGCCTCGCGCTCGGCGATGTCGGCCTCGCGCTCGCTCACCGCCACCGCCTGCGGCACCAGCAGCGGCTGCAGGCGCAGGCCGGCGCCGTCGTGCGCGGTCTTGAGCTTCTCGTAGCCGATGCGCTCATGGGCGGCGTGCATGTCGACCACGACCATGCCGTCGGCGGCTTCGGCGAGGATGAAGATGCCGTGCAGCTGTGCCACGGCGAAGCCGAGCGGCGGGATGCCGTCGTCGCCGGATTCAGGCAGCGCGGCCGACGCACCGGTGTACGTTCCCCAGGCCTGCGCCGCACCCGCTGCTCCGAGTGCCATACCCGCGCCCGGGGCACCGTCTGCGTACGCGACCCCGCCGCCTTCCGACACGGCGTGTCCAGGGCCATAAAGCAGCGCATGCGCATCCCGCAGCGCGTCGCCGCGCAGCGACAGGTTCGACTGTTCGGCCACGCGCGCCGCCAGCTCGCGCGAGACCACGCCCTGGGTGCTGACCGCCGCGACCAGTGGAGCGTTGCCAGCGCGGGTGTCCGCAAGCGCCTGATGCAGCGTGCGATAGACGAAATCGTGGACCATGCGCGAATCACGGAAGCGCACTTCATGCTTGGCCGGGTGCACGTTCACGTCCACCCGCGCCGGATCCAGCTCCAGGAACAGTACGTAGGCCGGCTGGCGGCCGTGGAACAGCACGTCGGCATAGGCCTGTTTCACCGCGTGGGCGACGCTGCGGTCGCGGACCGCGCGGCCGTTGACGTAGAGGTACTGCTGGTCGGCGCTGGCGCGCGAGTAGGTCGGCTGCGCGACCCAGCCGTGCAGGCGCAGCGCGGGCGCGTCGCTCCGGCTGTCGTCGCCCGGGCGGGGACCGACGGCATGCTCGACCCGCAGCGCGGCCTGCGCAAAGGCTTCGCCCAGGGTTTCGAGCAGGCGCCCCGCCCCTTCGTCGAAATCGAGCCCCTCGCCGCCGCCGCGATAGCGACGCGACGCACGGCCGTTGTGCGTGACCCGCAGTTCGACGTCCGGGCGCGCCAAGGCCAGCGAGCGCAGCCATTCCTCGATGTGGCCGAGCTCGGTGCGCTCGGCGCGCAGGAACTTGCGCCGCGCCGGCACGTTGTAGAACAGGTCGCGGATCTCGACCGTGGTGCCCTGCGGATGCGCCTTCGGCAGCACCTCGCCGACGCGCCCGCCGTCGACCTGCAGGCTTGCGCCATGCCCGTCGCCGTCGCGGCGCGAAGTGATGGTGAAGCGGCTGACCGATGCGATCGAGGGCAGCGCTTCGCCGCGGAAGCCGAGCGTGGCCACCACCTCGAGGTCGTCGAGCGACGCGATCTTGCTGGTCGCATGCCGCGACACCGCCAGCGGCAGCTGCTCCGGCGCGATGCCGCCGCCGTCATCGCGGATCCGCATCAGGCGCACGCCGCCCTCCTCGAGGTCGATGTCGACGCGGCGCGCGCCGGCGTCGAGCGCGTTCTCGACCAGCTCCTTGACCACCGACGCCGGGCGTTCGATGACCTCGCCGGCGGCGATCTGGTTGACGAGGGTGTCGGGAAGCTGGCGGATGCTCAAGAGGTCGCGGGCACCGGCCGCTGTGCGTCCGGCTGATTGGGGCCAGACCCGATGATAAGCGAGCTTGCCGCCCTCAGCGGCTGCCGCCGCTCGCGACCGGCACGCCATCCGCGGATGCGCGCATCGCAAACAGCGTGCCCGGCGGCGGCTGACTGGTGAAATAGGTCTTGACCCCGTCCAGCACCGCGCGCGCGACGTTGCCCTGGAAGGTCGGGTCGATCAGCCGCTTTTCTTCTTCCGGATTCGAAAGGAAGGCGGCTTCCACCAGCATCGAAGGCATGTCCGAGGTGCGCAGCACCGCGAAGTTGGCGCGCTCGATGTGCGGCTTGTGGTTGTTGCCGATGCGCTTGAGGCCCGCGAGGATATGGTTGCCGGCGTCTTCGGAGGCCTTCATCTGCCCGCTCTGGGTGAGATCGAGCAGGACGTTGGTGAGCATGCTGTCGGAGGTCGCGACCTTGCCGCCGCCGATCAGGTCGGCCGCGTTTTCCTTGTCGGCCAGCCAGCGCGCGCGCTGCGAGGACGCACCCTTGAGCGACAGCACGTACACCGACGAGCCCTTGGCGCTACGGTTCTCGGCGGCATCGGCGTGCAAAGAGATGAACATGTCGGCGCCGGCGGCGCGCGCCAGCTGCGCGCGGCGGTTGAGCGGAATGAAGACGTCGGCATCGCGCACCAGGTGCGCCTTCAGGCCCGGCGTGGCATTGACCTGGCGCGCGAGTTCGCGCGCGATGGCGAGGTTGATGTCCTTCTCGCGCTTGCCGGTGGGGCCGACGGCGCCGGGATCCTGGCCGCCGTGGCCGGCATCGATGGAGATCACCAGCGGACGGGTCGCACCGCTGGCAGCCGACTGCGCGGCGTTGGCAACCGCCGGCTTCGGCGCGGGCTGCGCGACGGGCCCGCGCTGGACCGGCGTGGGCACGCCGGTGGCGATGGTGGTCGGCACCGCCTGCCGCGGCGACGGATCGCTCGATGGCTGCGGCCGCTGCGGGGATGCCGTGGACGGGGCCGCGGGCGCGGTGGCGCCGGCGGCGGGAAGGTTTGCGATCAGGCGGGAGGTGGCATCGGCGGACGCGCGCGCGGGATCAGGGGCGGGACCGGCCACGGCGGGACCGGCCACTGCAGCACCCGTCGAGGCGCCGGACTGGGTCGCGGCCGCGATCTGCGCGATCCGGTCGACCGGAGCAGGTGCCTGCGCCGCCGGCACAGTGGCGCCGGCGGCGGCTGCCGCAGGCGCGCCAGCGTGGTCACCGGGCCATTCCAGCACCAGCCGGGTGCCGTCGGAGCCGGCTTCGAAACGCGGTGCGAGGACCACCACCGGCATCGACAGGTCGAACACCACGCGCGTGGTTCCGGGCGTCGGCTGCCCCGTACGCACCGCCTTGACCACGCCCGCACCCGCCGGAGGGGCGGCACGAAGCGCCAGGCGGCTGCTCGGGAAGTCCACGACCAGGCGGTCGGGTGCCGACAGCGCGATCAGCTTGTATTCCGCCTCGGCGTCGAGCCTGAGCTCGGCGCGCGTGCCCGTGGGGCCGGCACTCAGGCGCAGGTCGTTGATTTCAGCGGCTTTCGCGAAGTTCCAGAGCAGGGCAGCCACGAGGGCCGCGCCGAGCACGAACTGCTGGAGATTGGAGCTGCGGACGCGCATGGCCGTAGTCAAGCACCACTTCGGCATCTTTGCAACATTTTTTCCCTTATGAATCCGGGACCTGCCGGCCCTTCCTACGGGCTGGGTTCAGGAAGCATGCGCAAACGGCGTCGCTCGTCCAACGCGGCCAGCCAGGCCTCGCCCGCCGCGCCCAGGAATGCCAGCCGGCAGCTTCGGCCGTCCCCTTCGACAGCAAGGTGGACCTCGAGGTCGGGCACCGGCAGGGCGCCGAGGCCCCGCTCCGGCCATTCCACCAGCCACAGCCGCGCGTCGGCGTCGTCCAGGCCCAGGAACTCCAGTTCGCCGGCATCACCGATGCGATACAGGTCCAGGTGCAGCGCCTCGCCACCGGAGGCGAGCGGATAGCGCTCGACCAGGGTGTAGGTGGGGCTGCGCACCGGGCCGGTCACCCCCAGCGCCCGCAGCCAGGCGCGGGCCAGGGTCGACTTGCCTGCGCCGAGATCGCCATGAAGGTGCACCACGGCGAGGTCCGGCTGGGTGGTGGCCAGCGCGTCGGCCAGCAACGCGGTCGCCGCGGCATCGGGCAGGAACATGCTGCGTGCGCAGGCGTCCATCAGCCCTGCCCCACTTCACGCAGGGACGCGATGAGGTCGCTGGGCAGCAGCCCGCGGGCACCGCCCGCTGCCGCTGCATGGTCGCCCGCCACGGCGTGCTGCAGCGCGCCGGCGACCGCGGCTTCGGCCGCCGGGAGGCCCTGGGCGCGCAGCGCGGCAATGATTCCGGTGAGCGCATCGCCCATGCCGCCCACGGCCATGCCCGGATTGCCGGCATCGATGACCCAGGCACGCGCGTCCGGCGCGGCCACCACGCTGCCCGCGCCCTTGAGCACCACCACGCAGCCATGGCGCGCGCACAGCGCATGCGCCGCGGCGATGCGGTCGTGTTCGACCTCGCCCACCGTGCACCCGAGCAGGCGTGCGGCTTCGCCGGGATGGGGCGTCAGCACGGTGTCAGCCGGCAGGCTGTGCGGGCTCGCGGCAGTGAGGTTCAAGGCATCGGCGTCGACCACCAGCGCGCGCGCGCCGGCGATCACCGCATCCATGAGGCCTGCGCCCCAGGCATCGCGGCCCAGCCCGGGCCCGATCGCGCAGACGTCGGCCGCGGCCAGCAGCGGCGCAAGGTCGGCGGGGTCTTCGAGTGCATGTGCCATCACCTCGGGCGTCCGCGCCAGCAGGGGCGCCACATGGTCCGCGCGCGTGGCGACACTGACCAGGCCCGCGCCCGCCCGCAGCGCCGCGCCTGCCGCAAGCAGCACCGCGCCGCCCATGCCGTGGTTGCCACCGACCACCAGCACATGGCCCGAGCTTCCCTTGTGCGCGGTGCGGGCGCGCCGCGGCAGCAGCGCTCCCAGTGCCCCTGCGCGCAGCCGCCAGGCCGCAGGGCGCACGCCGTCGAACGCGGCATGCGGGATGTCGAGCGGCGCCATGGCCAGGACGCCGACGTGATCGAGTGCCGCGCCCGTCGCCAGCCCCGCGTGGTCGCCGAGGAACTGCAGCGTACGGCTCGCGCGCACGGCGATTCCGGGCACGTCCCCGCAGGACGCATCCACCCCGGACGGCACGTCGAGCGCGAGCACCTCCGTGCCGCTTCCGGCAACCGCCGCGATCATCGCGGTGCAGGCATCGTCGGCGCGGCCGTCGAAGCCGATGCCGAACACCGCGTCGACGACGACATCGCAAGCGGGTGGAAGAGCCGCCGCCACGTCCACGGCACCGCCTGCATCGAGGAATTCCGCCGCAGCACGCTTGGCCAGCGCGCTGCGCGGTGCCTGGCCACCGGCGTGCAGCACGCGCACGTCGCGTCCGGACTCGAGCGCGTGCCTCGCCAGCACGTAGCCGTCGCCGCCGTTGTTGCCCGGACCGCAGGCCACGACGATGCGCTGTGCCTGGGGCCAGTGCTGCAGCAGGAAGCGCCAGGCGGCAGCGCCCGCGCGCTGCATCAGGGCGAAGTCGTCGCCCGCAAGCAGGGCAATCGCCTGCGCCTCGATGCGGCGGATGCCTGCAATGTCGTACAGCGGCGTGGCCGCGTCGGTTCGGGAGGCGTGCATGGCCCGGATTCTATACTTGGCGCGCCATGTCCCAGCTTCCCGCCAGCGCTGCGATCGCCCCACGATCCGCCACCCCGCTCGATCCCGCTGCGCTTGCCGCGTTGATCCGCGGGCTGGTGCACGAGGCCGGCTTTCAGCGCTGCGGCATCACCGGCATCGACCTGGGCGACGACGAGGGCCACCTGCGCGACTGGTTGGCGCGCGACTTCCACGGCTCGATGGACTGGATGGCGCGCCACGGCGACAAGCGCTCGCGGCCGCAGGAACTCGTGCCGGGCACGATCAGCGTGCTTTCGGTGGGCCTGGACTACGGCCGCCGCGACGACGTCGAGGCCTGGGCGACGCTGGCCGATGGCGAGCGCGCCTACGTGGCGCGCTACGCGCTGGGCCGCGATTACCACAAGCTGATGCGCAACCGCCTGCAGAAGCTGGCCGACCGCATCGCCACCGAGATCGGTCCCTTTGGCCACCGCGTGTTCGTGGACTCCGCGCCGGTGCTCGAGCGCGCGCTGGCGCGCAACGCCGGCCTCGGCTGGATCGGCAAGCACACCTGCCTGATCGACCGCGACGGCGGCTCCTGGTTCTTCCTCGGCGAGCTCTACCTCGACATCGCCCTGCCCCCCGATCCGCCGGCGACACCACACTGCGGCAGCTGCAGGCGCTGCATCGACGTCTGCCCGACCCAGGCAATCCTGGGCCCGAACGTGCTGGATGCGCGGCGCTGCATCAGCTACCTCACCATCGAGCACGAAGGCTCGATCGACGAAGAGCTGCGGCCGCTGATGGGCAACCGCATCTTCGGCTGCGACGACTGCCAGCTGGTCTGCCCCTGGAACAAGTTCGCCCGCCGCCACGACGAACCCGACTTCCGCGCCCGCAACGAGCTCGACACCGCAGGCCTGGCCGAACTGTTCGCGTGGGAAGAGGACGAGTTCCTGCGGCGCACCGAAGGCACCGCGCTGCGCCGCAGCGGGCACGCGCGCTGGCTGCGCAACATCGCCATCGCGCTGGGCAACGCGCCGACCACGCCTGAGGTGTTGCACGCGCTTGAAACGCGCCGCGACCATCCGGACGCGGTGATCCGCGAGCACGTGGCCTGGGCGCTGGCGCAGCACAGCACCAGCTGAACGCCCTGCCCTTTCTTTTGTAGGAGCAGCTATAGCTGCGATCCCGGCCCTGCGGATATCCGATCGCAGCTATAGCTGCTCCTACAGGGGGAGATCCGATTCACCGGACCGACCGATTCACCGGACCGACAATGCGCGGCCCGCGCGACTCAGCGGTGCGCGCGGATCTCCGCCAGCAGCGCCCGGGTCACCGCATCGCCCGCCTCACGCTCGCCGCGCACCGCCGGCAGCAGTTCACCTGCGATCCGCTTGCCAAGCTCCACGCCCCACTGATCGAAGGCGTTGATGCCCCACAGCACCGACTGCGCGTAGACGCTGTGCTCGTACATCGCCAGCAGCGCGCCGAGCGAATGCGGCGTGAGTTCGTCGAGCAGGAACAGCGTCGAAGGCCGGTTGCCGGGATACGCCTTCTGCGGATCCTCCGCCGCGTGGCCATTGCCCAGCGCTTCGGCCTGGGCCAGCAGGTTGGCCAGCAGCGCCTCGTGGTTGCCACGGTGCGCATGCGCCGGCCGTACCACGCCGATGAAATCCGCCGGCACCACGTCCGTGCCCTGGTGCAGCGCTTGGAAGAAACTGTGCTGGGCCCCGGTGCCGGCGCCGCCCCAGACCACCGGCACGGTCGCCACGCCGGGCGCGCGGCCGTCGCTGCGCACCGACTTGCCCAGGCTTTCCATCACCAGCTGCTGCAGATAGGCGGGCAGGTGCGCCAGGCGCTGGTCATAGGGCAGCACGGCCTGCGTGGGCAGGCTGAGCGCGTTGCGGTTCCAGACCGCCACCAGCGCGTGGCGGATCGGCAGGTTGGCCTCGAGCGGCGCCTCGACCGCATGCGCATCCATGTCCCCGGCGCCGGCGAGCAGGGCCTCGAATCCATCCATGCCCACCGCCAGCGCGATCGCGAATCCGACCGCCGACCACAGCGAATAGCGCCCGCCGACCCAGTCCCACATCGGCAGCACGCGCTCCGGCGCGACGCCGAAGGCCTCGGCCGCGGCGACGTTGGCGCTGACCGCGTACAGGCGCTCGCCGCCACCCAGCCAGTCGCGGACAACCTCGCCGTTGAGCAGCGTCTCCTGGGTGCCGAAGCTCTTGGACACCAGGATCGCCGCGGTGCGCGCCGGATCCAGGCCGCGCAGTGCGTGCTGCACCTCGCTGCCATCGACGTTGCTGACGAAGTGCAGACGGAAGCGGCCGTCGTTGAAATCCTTCAGCGCATCCACCACCAGCCGCGGGCCAAGATCCGAACCACCGATGCCGATGTTGACGATATCGGTGACGCCGGATTCGCGCAGCGACGCCACCAGCCCCGCCATGCGCTCGCGCGCGGCCAGCGCGTCGGCGTGCGCGCGCTGCGCGACTTCGCTGCGGCCGATAGCCGAGCGCAGCGCCGTGTGCAGCGCGGGCCGGCCTTCGGACACATTGACCTCGGCACCATCGACCAGGGCGCGCAGCGCCAGCGACAGGCGCACATGTCCGGCAAGTTCGCCGAGCGTGGCCAGGGTCGGTGCGTCCAGTCGCTGGCGCGCGAAGCTCGCGTACACCGGACCCACGCGCAGCGCCATGGCCTGTGCACGGGCGGGGTCGGCCGCGACCAGGTCGGGAATGCGGGCGCCGGCAAGGCGCTCGGCGTGGTCTAGGAACTGCCGGACCAGCGCTTCGCCGGCCAAGCCTCAGGCCGCCTGCGCCGGGATGGCGTCGTTGGTGTGGGTCATCCGGTTTTCGCGGTCGACATACACCAGGCTGGGCTTGAACGCGGCGGCTTCGGCTTCGTCGCAGGCGCCATAGGCGCAGATGATGACCAGGTCACCCGGTTCGGCCTGGTGGGCGGCGGCGCCGTTGACGGAGATGATGCCGCTGCCTTCTTCGGCGCGGATCGCATAGGTCGCGAATCGCTTGCCGTTGTTGATGTTGTAGATCTCGATGCGCTCGTATTCGCGGATGCCCGAGAGTTCGAGCAGGCGGCCGTCGATCGCGCAGGAGCCTTCGTAATGCAGTTCGGCGTGGGTGACGGTGGCGCGGTGGATCTTGGCTTTGAGGAGGGTCAGAAGCATGTCGGGGGACCGCAAGCTGCCGGGGAATCGGCGTCAGGTTTGGATTCTACAAGATGGCGCGCGCTGCTCTTGTCCGGGAACCGCTTCAACGGGGACTGATTCAGGGTTCCGGGGGCCTTGGTTTGGCGGGGGCGGAGGGTGGGCGGGTACTCCGCCGGCGTCGCGGTGAAGCTGCTCCTTATTGCCGGCGGAATACCCGCCCACCCTCCGCTGCCACCGGCGCGGTGGGGTGTAGGAAGAGCAAAGGCGCCGTGCTTTTGACCTTTTCGGCGGACCGCGGGAGGCGCAGCAAGGCGGGTTGGGGGGTGCGCAGTGGGCATAAAGGCCCGCGCAGCGGGACAGCCCACGGAGTACCCACCAACTCGCCGTACCGCGTGCCGGACTTCCCGCGGCGGGGATCGCAGCTATAGCTGCTCCCACAGGGCTTTCCCGTCTCTTTCGCCGCCGGGGTCGCAGCTGCTCTCCTACAGGTCAGCGGGGTGGGTTCGGGAAACGGAGTACCCACCGACCCGCCGTACCGCGCGCCGGTGTCGCGGCTTCCTGCGGCGGGGATCGCAGCTATAGCTGCTCCTACAGGGCGTTCCCGTCTCTTTCGCGGCCGGGGTCGCAGCTGCGGCTTTCCTGCAGGTCAGCGGGGTGGGTTCGGGAATTCGAGGTTGTCGATCAAGCGGGTGCGGCCGAGGCGGGCGGCGATGAGGGCGACGCGGTGGCCGTTGCCGGCATCGTCCATCGCATCGGGCTCGACGAGCAGCGGCGTGCGGATCACGGCGTAGTCGACTTCGAAGCCGGCGGCCTGCAGTCGCGCGGTGGCCTCGGCTTCCGTGGCGTGCCGGTCGGCGCCGCCCTGCACCGCTGCGCGCATCGCCAGCAGCGTGCGATGGATTTCGGGCGCGAGTGCGCGTTCGGTGGGCGAGAGGTACTGGTTGCGCGAGCTCTGCGCCAGGCCGTCGGCTTCGCGCACGATATCGGCGCCCAGCACCTCCACCGGGAACGCGAGGTCGTCGACCATGTGCCGGATCACCGCCAGCTGCTGGTAGTCCTTGCGGCCGAACACGGCGACGTCGGGCTGCACCTGGTTGAACAGCCGCGCCACGACCGTGCAGACGCCGTCGAAGTGTCCCGGGCGATGTGCGCCGTCCAGCACGCCGGTGATGTCCGGCACCTGCACGCGCACCGCGCGCGCCGTGCCCAAGGGATACATCTCCTCGAGCGGCGGCATCCAGGCCAGGTCGCAGCCGGCGGCATCAAGCCCGGCGATATCGGCTTCGGGCGTGCGCGGATAGCGCTCGTAGTCTTCGCCGGGGCCGAACTGGGTGGGATTGACGAAGACGCTGGCGACCACGCGGTCGGCGTTGGCACGCGCCAGGCGCACCAGGCTGTAATGGCCCTCGTGCAGGTTGCCCATGGTCGGCACCAGGCACACGCGCAGGCCTTCGCGCTTCCAGGCATCGACGCGGGCGCGCAGCGCGCCGGGCACGCGCGCGACTTCGATCGACGCGCTCATGCGTAGGAATGCGCCGCGTCGGGGAAGCTGCCGTCGCGCACCGCGGCCACGAACGCTTCCGCGGCGCCGGCCACCGAGCCGCCTTCGGCCAGGAAATCCTTCACGAACTTCGGGCGCCGGTGGCCGGAGTCGAGGCCGAGCATGTCATGCATCACCAGCACCTGGCCGTCGCAGTCGGCGCCCGCGCCGATGCCGATGGTGGGCACCGCGCTGTCGCGGGTGATGGCGGCGGCCAGCGCCGCGGGCACGCCCTCGAGCACGATCAGCGCGGCGCCGGCTTCGGCCACTTCGCGCGCTTCGGCGCGCAGGCGTTCGGCCGCGGCCTCTTCACGCCCCTGGACCTTGAAGCCGCCGAAGCGCAGCACCGACTGCGGCGTCAGGCCGAGGTGGGCGCAGACCGGCATCTCGCGCTCGGCCAGGAAACGGATCACGTCGAGCTTGGGGCCGGCGCCCTCCAGCTTCACCATCTGCGCGCCGGCCTGGAGCATCCGCGTGGATGCGTCGAGCGCGCGTTCGGGCGTGGCGTCGGCCTGGAACGGCAGGTCGGACACCAGCAGCGCGTGGGTCAGCGCGCGGGCCACGCAGGCGGTGTGATAGGTGATGTCGTCGACGGTCACCGGCAGCGTCGAGGCGCGGCCCTGGACCACCATGCCCAGTGAGTCACCGATCAGGATCAGGTCGACGCCGGCGGCGTCGAACACGCGCGCGAAGCCGGCGTCGTAGGCGGTCAGCATGGCGAGCTTGCGGCCCGCCGCGCGCGCCTCGGCAAGGCCGGGCACGGTCATCGGCCGGCGGTCCTGGTTCTTGGCCATCAAGTATCGCGTCCGTGGTTTGGGGGCATTACGATCTTACGCCGCGTGCCGGCGCGCCGGGCCCGGACGGGGCGATGCCGCTGGCGTCGATGCCGGCGAGCAGCGCGTCGGCGCGACCGAGCCCGGGGACGACGGCGTCGGGCGCGACTTCGGCCAGCGGCACCAGCACGAAGGCGCGCACGTGCAGCAGCGGATGCGGCACCACCAGCCCGGGTTCGTCCACCACCGCGTCGCCGTGCAGCAGCAGGTCGAGGTCGAGCGTGCGCGGCCCCCAGCGGCTGCCGTCTTCGGCGCGCTCGCGGCCATGGTCGCGCTCGATCGCCAGCAGCGCTTCAAGCAGCGCGCGCGCACCGAGGGTGGTCTCCAGCACGGCGACGGCGTTGATGAAATCGGGCTGCGCTTCCACGCCCCAGGCCGGCGTGCGGTAGAAGCGCGACGTGCGCAGCAGGCGCGTGGCGGGCAGCGCATCGATCGCGGCCAGGGCCGAGCGCAGGGTGGCGGCCACCTCGCCCATGTTGCCGCCCAGGCCGATGCAGGCCCGGACCGGCGTGCTCATCCCGTGGTCACGGGCCGACGGCGGCGGCGGCGGCGCGGCGTGCGCTGGGCGTCGTCGCCGTCGCCCTCCACGTCGTCCATCGGGCTGTGGGCGATGGCCATGTCGGGATCAAGCTGGGCCTCGCGCCAGAAGGCGATGTCCTCGGCGTGTTCGTCGGAACCGGCCTGGCGCACCTGCAGGAAGTCGAAGGCGGCGCGGAAGCGCGGGTGCGCGATCATGCGCATCACCCGTTTGCGCTGGCGCAGGCCGAAGCGCGACTGCAGCAGCCAGATCTCCTGCATCGGCAGCGAGAAACGACGCGGGACCGCAATGGTGGCCAACTCGTGCACGGTGACCCGGTCGGCGGCGCGGCGCTGGGCGTCCGCCGGAGGCACGTCCTGCGCCTGCAGCGTCATCAGCGTGCGGCAATAGGCGGGCCACATCAGCAGGGCGAACAGGAACGCAGGCGACACCGGCTCGTCCGCGGCCACGCGCGCATCGGTGCCGCGCAGTCCCTCCAGCACGACCGCGCGCAGCGCACCGCTGCGGTTGGCCTCCATCGCTGCTCCCGCCTCCGGGAACATCGCCTTCAGCAGGCCGTGGCGCTCCAGGCCCTTGAAGCTGGCAACGCCATGTCCGGAGAGGAACAGCTTCAGGGTTTCCTCGAACAGGCGCGCGGGCGCGGCCTCGGACAGCAGCGGCGCCAGTGCGCGGATCGGCGCCGCGGTGGCCGGGTCGATGTCGAAGTCGAGCTTGGCCGCCAGGCGCACCGCGCGCAGCATGCGCACGGGATCTTCGCGGTAGCGGGTTTCGGGGTCGCCGATGAGCTTGAGCACGCGGTTCTGCACGTCCTCGAAGCCGCCCAGGTAGTCGCGGACCGAGAAGTCGTCGATCGTGTAATACAGCGCGTTGGCGGTGAAGTCGCGGCGCACGGCATCGTCTTCGATCGTGCCGTAGACGTTGTCGCGCAGCAGGCGCCCGCCCTCGTGGGTCTCGCGGTCACCGCTGCCGTCGTCGACGTTGGCGCGGAAGGTCGCGACCTCGATGATCTCGCGGCCGAAGACCACGTGCGCCAGCCGGAACCGGCGCCCGATCAGGCGGCAGTTGCGGAACAGCGACTTGACCTCTTCGGGCGTGGCGCTGGTGGCGACGTCGAAATCCTTGGGGCTGCCGCCGACCAGCAGGTCGCGGACCGCGCCACCGACCAGGTAGGCCTCGTGGCCGCCCTCGCGCAGGCGATAGAGGACGCGCAGCGCGCTGGCGCTGATGTCCTTGCGGGAGATGGTGTGCTGGTCGCGCGGGATCGTCCGCAGGACCGGTGTAACGGAAGGGATATCGTTGGGCATCTGGAAAAAAGTACCTGCGCTGGTTGCCCAGTGGCAGCCTGTGCTTGCTATACTAGCAAGCCGCATACAGCCTTGGCTTGTCGCGGGAGCCGGTCGTCCAACCGGTGCCGTCCAAAAGGCGGCGAATGCAACACTGCTCCCTTCGTCTAGAGGCCCAGGACGTGGCCCTCTCAAGGCTAAAACACGGGTTCGAATCCCGTAGGGAGCACCATTTCCCTCAGGGCCCGCACCGGAAACGACTGCGGGCCCTGTTTTTATGCGCGGGCGCTACGGCGGCGCCGGGCGCTACAATATGCGGCCTCCACAGCCAGCATCGCGAGCCATGCCCTTCGTCGTCACCGAGAACTGCATCAAGTGCAAGTACACCGACTGCGTCGAGGTGTGCCCGGTGGACTGTTTCCACGAGGGTCCGAACTACCTGGTGATCGATCCCGACGAGTGCATCGACTGCACCCTGTGCGAGCCCGAATGCCCGATCGGCGCGATCTACGCCGAGGATGACGTTCCCGCCGGCCAGGAAGGCTTCGTGGCCCTGAACGCCGAGCTGTCGAAGGAGTGGCCGGTGATCACCACCCGCCAGGAGCCGCTGCCGGACGCCGAGGAGTGGGACGGCAAGCCGGGCAAGCTGCCGCTTCTGGAGCGCTGACGCGCGGCGCCGGGACAATGGCGCGCGACCCTTTCCGGATCGCGCGCGCCACGACTGCCAGCGAACGACTTACTGGGCCAGGCCCGCGCGCAGCGCCTCGATCACGCGCACCGCGTCTTCGCCGGCCGCCGGCAGGCCGCGCGGATCGACCGCCGACACATAGGTGCCCGCCTCGACCTGGGTCACGCGCACCAGGAACTTGGTGTCGCCGGCGTCGATGTCGTAGGTGCCCAGCAGCTGCGCCTTGCTGACCACGGTCACGCCCTCGATGCCGCCGAGCAGCGATTCGATGCGCTCGAACACATCCTCGCGCGCGAGCTGGACGGTGAAGCCGTTGGTCGAGCCCTGCGCGGCCGGTGCCGCGGGCGCTGCGGACGAGATGTCCGAGCGGGTCACGCTGGTGGTGCCGGTATCCGGAACGGCCATCGCCGAGCTGGTATCGGGGCGATCGAGATCGGGCGGCACTTCGAGCGGACGGTCCTGCGGCGCGGCTGCGTAGAGCGCGTCGTCCTTGCGGAACCAGCTGCAGCCGGCGGTGGCGACCAGGGTCACGAGAAGGGCGACCGCAACGGCCGGACGGAGCATGGAACGGGAAGGCTGCATTGCTGTCTCCTGGGAAAACGGTTCAGGCCGCGATCGCTTCGCGGCAGGTCTGTTCAAGCGCTTCGAGGCCGGCGGCGAGCTCGTCCGCTGCGGCAGCGTACGCCGCCGAAAGCGGCAGCAGGGGCAGCCGGATGCCATCGCCATCACCGAAGCCGCGCCGCGCCAGCAGGGCCTTGACCGGGATCGGGTTGGATTCGACGCCGCAGAATTCGATCAAGCCCTGGATCTTCGCAGCCAGGCTCGCGCAAGCGCCGGCATCGCCGCCCCGCGCAAGGTCGCACAGGCGGCGGAAGGCCGCGGGCGCCACGTTCGACGCAACCGAGACCAGGCCATCGGCGCCGGCCAGCATCGCGCGTGCCGCGCTGCCATCGTCGCCACTCAGGACCGAAAAGCCCGGCCCTGCCAGCGGCAGCAGCGCGCGCATGCGTGCTTCGTCGGCCACCGCTTCCTTGATGCCGATGATCGCCCTGCAGGTGGCCAGCTCGGCCACCGTGTCCGGCTGCATGTCGCAGCCGGTGCGCGGCGGCACGTTGTACAGGATGACCGGCAGCGCGCCGTCGTCGGCGACCGCGCGGTAGTGCGCGACCAGGCCGGCGGGCGTCGGCCGCACGTAGGGCGGCGTGACCACCAGCGCCGCATCGGCGCCGCAGGCGGCAGCCAGGCGGGTGCGTTCGACGGTGTGCGCGGTGCCCGACTGGCCGGTACCGGCAATGACCGGCACGCGGCCGGCCACGCGCTCCACGGCCGCCCGCAGCAGGGCTTCGTATTCGGCGCCGGTGAGCGCGGCCGCCTCGCCGGTGGAGCCGGCGACGACCAGGGCCTGGGTGCCGCCCGCAAGCTGGGCGTCGACCAGCCGCAGCCATGCGTCGGTATCGGGTTCGCCGGCGGCCGTGAAAGGCGTCGCCAGCGCGGTGATGCTGCCGGAAAGATGCAAGCTGGACCTGCGTTGGGAAGCCGTGCGGGAGGCTGCGCGACGGGGCGCGCAGCAGGGTGATCTTACTTGCGGCGTCGAAGCACGGGCAAGTATGCTGGCTGCAGCCTCAAGGGCGGCCGCTTGGCCCGTCCAGGCGCGAATGGCAGCCAGTCTCCCGGCGCCTTTGCACCGCCACCCCCGTGGACTCCGATTTGACCGACACCGATACAACCCGGCCCGCGCCGACCGAGAACCACCTGCTCATCAACGCCTATACGACGCATCCGCGCTCGCCGCTGCTGGCGGTGTCGCGGCGCATCGCCGACAGCGGCTGCAACCTGGTCGACACGCGCCTGTCCACCGTCGGCCGCGACGTCTCGGTCACCGCGCTGGCCACCGGCTCCTGGGACGCAGTGGCCAAGCTCGAGGCCATGCTTTCGCGCCTCGAGCGCGAGGAAGGCCTGAAGCTGGTCTGGTACCGCACCGGCGCCAAGCCCGTGCAGTCCAACCTGCTGCCCTACATCGTCGAGGTGGTGGCGTCCGACAAGCCCGGCATCCTCTACCAGCTGGCCGATTTCTTCGACCGCCAGAGCATCACCATCGAAAGCCTGCACTGCTCGCGCTACCGCGCGATGCAGACCGGCGCCGACATGTTCTCGGCCCAGGTCACCATCGGCGTGCCGGCGGACATGCACATCGCGGTGCTGCGCGACGATTTCCTCGAATTCTGCGACCACCTCAACCTCGACGCGATCATGGACCCGATGAAGTTCTGAATGCGCAGGCACAGAGAATGAACGAAGGCGACAGGCTCGACCGCAGCACCCTGAAGCTCCCGCTGCAGCTGTCAGGCGGCGCAAGCGCGACGCTTGCCGAGTACGCCGGCCGCTGGCTGGTGCTGTACTTCTATCCCAAGGACTCCACTCCCGGCTGCACCACCGAGGGCCTGGACTTCAACGCCCTGCTGCCGGAACTCGAAGCGCTGGATGCAACGGTGCTGGGCGTGTCACGCGACTCGGTGAAGTCGCACGACACCTTCTGCGCCAGGCAGGGCTTCATGTTCCCGCTGGTCAGCGACGCCGACGAGGCCCTGTGCCGCGCGTTCGACGTGATCAAAGAGAAGAACATGTACGGCCGCAAGGTGATGGGCATCGAGCGCAGCACCTTCCTGGTCGACCCCGAGGGACGCATCGCACGCGCATGGCGCAAGGTGCGCGTTCCCGGGCATGCCGATGCCGTGTTCGAGGCGCTGAAGGAAGCCCGCGCCCGGTGAAGCACCGCTGCGCCCCCGCCCATCGCCGCCCCGCCCTGCGGGCCGCGGCGGTCCGCGCGTGCGCCACATCCGCACCACTCCCCTGCCACGCCACTCCGGACGGACGAACACCCTGATGAACCACGGCAAGCGGATCTACGTACTCGACACCAACGTGCTGATGCACGACCCGACCGCGCTGTTCAAGTTCGAGGAGCACGATGTCTACCTGCCGATGCAGGTGATCGAGGAGCTCGACAACGGCAAGAAGGGCACCACCGAAGCCAACCGCAATGCGCGCCAGGTCAGCCGCTTCATCAACGAGCTGATCGAGGCCCACGGCGCCGAGCACATCGCGTCCGGACTGAAACTGGAGCGCCCCGGCGGCCTGCAGCTGCGTGGCACGGGCGCCAGCGGCGTGCTGCGCTTCCAGACCACCACGCCAAAGGAGGACAGGACCTCGTTCGGCGCCGTGGCCCCCGACAACCGCATCCTCGGCGCCATCCTCGACCTGAAGCGCGAGGACGGCAGCGACCCCGTGGTGTTCGTCTCCAAGGACATCAACCTCCGCATCAAGGCCGCGATCGCGGGCATCCCCAGCGAGGACTACGAGAACGACCGCGCGCTGGACGATTTCAGCCTGCTCTACACCGGCGCCACCGCCCTGCCCGAAGACTTCTGGCAGCGCCACGGCAAGGACCTCAAGTCCTGGACCGACAAGGGCCGCACGTATTACGAGCTGCGCCACACCGAAGACGACGGCTGGCATCCCAACCAGTACCTCTACCTGCCGGGCGACGAAAACGCGGAGTTCCGCGTGGCCTCGGTCGAGGGCGACCGCGCGGTGCTGCAGATCGTCGACGACTACCGCAGCCACCAGCACGCGGTCTGGGGCATCGTCGCGCGCAACCGCGAGCAGAACTTCGCGATGAACGCGCTGATGGATCCCGAAATCGATTTCGTCACCCTGCTCGGCACCGCCGGCACCGGCAAGACCCTGCTGGCGCTGGCCGCGGGGCTTGCGCAGACCATGGACGCGCAGCGCTACCGCGAAATCATCATGACCCGCGCAACCATCAGCGTCGGCGAGGACATCGGCTTCCTGCCCGGCACCGAAGAGGAAAAAATGACGCCCTGGATGGGCGCGCTGACCGACAACCTCGAAGTGCTGCTGCCCAGCAACAAGGAAGGCGGCAGCTGGGGCCGCGCCGCAACCAACGACCTGCTCGCCTCGCGCATCAAGATCCGCTCGCTCAACTTCATGCGCGGCCGCACCCTGCTCGACCGCTGGCTGATCCTGGACGAGGCGCAGAACCTCACGCCCAAGCAGATGAAGACCCTGATCACCCGCGCCGGCCCCGGCACCAAGATCGTCTGCCTGGGCAACGTCGAACAGATCGATACGCCCTATCTCACCGAAACCACCTCGGGCCTGACCTACGCCGTGGACCGGTTCAAGCACTGGGCCCACAGCGCGCACGTGACGCTGCGGCGGGGGGAACGCTCCCGCCTGGCCGATTACGCGTCCGAGGTGCTTTAAGGCCCTGCTTGGCGGGGGCGGAGGATGGGTGGGTACTCCGCCGACTGTCCACGTGGTGGCCTTTATGCCGGCTGCGTAACCCCGAAGTTTTTGTGGGAGCGGCTATAGCCGCGATCCGCGGGGGCGGGCCGTGAGTCGCGGGCCGTGGCCGTGATCGCGGGCCGAAGCACTCGCCGCTATAGCGGCTCCCACAACAGCCGCCGCGATCGCCTCCACGCCCGGCGACTCGGCCCATCAGCCGTCGACGCCAGGCTCCACCACGCCACGCTGGGCCTCGACGAACAGCAGCGCTTCCGACAGGGTCCCGAAGTAGCTCCCGGGATCGTCGCGCCGCACGATGTCGGCGCGCACCAGCTTGCGCAAGACGCCCATGTTTGCGCCGTTGAGCAGCACCCCCACCCCGCGCGCGCGCAGGCTTGCGATGGTGGACTCCAGGCGTTTGAGGCCGGTCGCATCGATGAACGGCACCCGCTCCAGGCGCAGCGCCAAATAGCGCGGCGGCGCCTCGCGTGACCATGACAGCGCGCGCTCCAGCGAATCGACCGAGCCGAAGAAGAACGGTCCGTCGATGGAGTACACCGCCACGTCCTTTGGCAAGGCGGACAGCCCCGCCTCTTCCAGCTCCTGGCGCAGGCTGGCCTGGCGGTGCTCGACCACCTCCACCGCCGAACTCATCCGGCGCATGAACTGCATCATTGCCAGGATCACGCCGATGTTCACCGCCACCACCAGGTCGGTGAGGATCGTCAGGGCGAAGGTGATCAGCAGGATCGCGACGTCCGCGCGCGGCGCCTGGCGCACCATCCGCAGCAAGCGCGGCGCCTCGCTCATGTTCCAGGCGACCACGAACAGGATCGCAGCCAGTGCGCTCAACGGCACCCTGCCGGCATAGGGGGCGATCACCAGCAGGATCAGCACCAGCAGCAGCGCGTGCACGACGCCGGCGATCGGGGCGTTGCCGCCGTTGCGGATGTTGGTCGCGGTGCGCGCGATCGCGCCGGTGGCCGCGATGCCGCCGAACAGCGGCGAAACGATGTTGGCGATGCCCTGGCCGACCAGCTCCTGGTTGGAGTCGTGCTTCGTACCGGCCATGCCGTCGGCCACCACCGCCGACAGCAGCGACTCGATCGCGCCCAGCATCGCGATGGTGAACGCGGACGGCAGCAGCAGCATCACCGTATCGAAGCTCATCGTCGGCAGCGCGAATGAGGGCAGCGCGCGGGGGATGGCGCCAAAGGTCGATTCGATGGTCGCCACGCCGGGCAGGTCGAAGGCGGCGACCACGGCGGTCGCCGCGATCATCGCCAGCAGCGGCCCCGGCACCCGTGCCATGCCGGGAATGCGCGGGCCATAAAGCACGAGCCCCAGGCTGCCAAGACCAAGCAGCGCAGTTGCCGGGTGCAGCTGCGGGAACGCACCCAGCAGCTGCCAGGCCTTGAGGTAGAACGGCCCCTCGCCCGCGGTCGGCAGGCCGAAGAAGTACTGCCACTGCCCCACCCAGATGATCACCGCGATGCCGGCGGTGAAGCCCACGATCACCGGGTCCGGGATGAAGCGGATCACCGAGCCCAGCCGCGCCAGGCCCATCACCACCAGGATGACCCCGGCCATCAGCGTCGCCACCAGCAGCCCGCTGACGCCGAACTGCGCCACCACGCCGGCAAGGATGACGATGAAGGCGCCCGTGGGCCCCGCGATCTGCACCCGCGAACCGCCGAACAGCGACACCGCGATGCCGGCGATGATCGCCGTGTACAGACCCTGCTCCGGCTTCACCCCCGATGCGATCGCAAACGCCATCGCCAGCGGCAGCGCGACCACGCCGACGATCAGCCCGGCGATGATGTTGCGCATCCAGTTGTCGCGGCGGAACAGGCCGGCGCGCCTGGCTTCAAGCAGGGCGATCATGCGCCGGCCTCCGGCTCCGGGCGCTGGACGAGACCGGACCGGGAACGGGGCCTGGAGTCCAGCACCCGTATAGCAGCAGTCATCCGCCCGGCTCCCTTGAGGACATGCATTCCGACAAGCACACCATCACAATACCCGACCATGACCAGGCCCATCTCAGCGCTCACCATCGCCGGCTCCGACTCAGGCGGCGGCGCCGGCATCCAGGCCGACCTCAAGACCTTTGCCGCCCACGGCGTCCACGGCCTCTCGGCGATCACCGCGCTGACCGCGCAGCACACCCGCGGGGTGACCGCGGTGCACGTGCCACCGGTGGAATTTTTGCACGCACAGATCGATGCCTGCTTCGATGATTTCGACATCGGTGCGGTGAAGCTGGGAATGCTGGCCTCGGCCGAGGTGATCCACGCCGTGGCCGATGCGCTCGAGGTCCATCGCCCGCGGTGGCTGGTACTCGACCCGGTGATGGTGGCGACCTCGGGCGCGCGCCTGCTCGAGGCCGAAGCGCTCGAGGCCATGCGCACGCGACTGCTGCCGATGGCCGACCTCCTCACGCCGAACATCCCCGAGGCCGAGCTGCTGCTGGGCCACGCCATCGCGGACGGGCCGGCGGCGGACGCGGCGCTCGCCGCACTGCGTGGCCTGGGCCCGAAGGCGGTGCTGCTGAAGGGTGGACATCTCGACGAAGGCGACACCGTCTTCGACCGCTTCGCCGACGGCCGGGTGGCCACCGGGCACCGCGGGCCGCGGCTGGTGGTCGATGGCCACGGCACCGGCTGCACCCTGGCATCGGCGATCACCGCCAATCTCTGCCTTGGCCACGCCCTTTCCGAAGCCGTCGGCCACGGCATCACCTATGTGCGCGACGGCCTGCGCAAGGGCGTGCGACCCGGTCGCAGCGACGTGCTGGTGCTGGGGCACTTCGACGCGCGCCCGACGACATGACGGCGCACGCTGCCGCCGACACCGGGCCCAGCGCGCCGTCGACAGTCACGCTTGAAGCACGGGACGGCCACCGCTTCGAACTGCTGGCGTGTCTTCCGGACCAGCCGCAACGCAGCCTGCTGTGGATGCCGGCGCTCGGCGTCGCCGCCCGCCACTACCTGCCGCTGGCGCAGGCCCTGTCACGGCACGGCGTGGCGGTGTTCCTGCACGAGTGGCGCGGGCACGGCAGCAGCAGCCTGCGCGCCGGCCACCACGCGGATTGGGGCTATCGCGAGCTGTTGACGCTCGATATCCCCGCCAGCGAAGACGCGATCAGCACCGCCCTGCCCGGCCTGCCGCGCATCGCCGGCGGCCACAGCCTGGGCGGGCAGCTCGCCAGCTGCCGCCTGGCGCTGGCACCTGCCACGTACGCGGCCCTGTGGCTGGCCGGGTGCGGGGCACCGTACTGGAGGGCGTTCCCGCTGCGGCAGCGTCTGTGGCTGCCGCTCGCCTACCGCGCCCTGCCCTGGCTTGCCGAGCGCGCTGGCAGCCTTCCGGGCCGGCGCCTTGGCTTTGGCGGCAACGAGGCGCGCGGTGTCATGCGCGACTGGAGCAGCACGGCGACCACCGGCCGCTATGCGGCGCGCGGGCTCGGCGACCTGGAACCGGCGATGGCCGGGGTGCGGGCGGACATCCGCGCCGTCCTGTTCGCACGCGACTGGCTCGCGCCGGCGTCGTCGCTCGACTGCCTGCTGGCGAAGATGCCGCGGTCACCGTCGGCGCGGGTGGTGTTCGACCATGACGCCCTCGGCGTGGCCGCCGACCACTTCGCCTGGATGAAATCGCCCGCGCGCGTGGCCAGCTGGCTGCAGGAGCCCGGCCCTCGCGGGCGAACCGCTCAGGACGCGCCGGCCGCCGCTGGCGCCTCCGCCGCGGCGGCTTCGTAGCCGCGCGGATTGAGCGACTGCCAGCGCCATGCATCCCGGCACATCGCCTCGATGCCGTGTTCGGCGCGCCAGCCGAGGAGCTCGTGCGCAAGCGAAGGATCGGCATAGACCTCGGCCACGTCGCCGGGGCGGCGGGGGACGATTTCGAAGGGCACCGCATGCCCCGACGCGTCTTCAAAGGCCCTGACCAGTTCCAGCACGCTGGTGCCGCGACCGGTGCCGAGATTGATATTGGCGCTGCGCGCCTCGCGAACCAGGAACTCGAGCGCGTCGGCATGGGCGCGCGCCAGGTCGACCACGTGGATGTAGTCGCGTACGCCGGTGCCGTCCACGGTCGGCCAGTCGCCGCCGAACACCGCAAGCCGCTCCCGCTGCCTCACGGCCACCTGGCAGACGTAGGGCATGAGGTTGTTGGGTACGCCGCCGGGCGCTTCGCCGATCAGGCCGGAGGCGTGCGCACCGACCGGGTTGAAGTAGCGCAGGTTCACGGCGTGGAAGCCCGGGTCGCTGGCGCACAGGTCGCCGATCAGCTGCTCCATCACCAGCTTGGTGCGCCCGTAGGGGTTGGTGACCCTCAGCGGCGCGTCCTCGCGTACGGGCACCGAGGCCGGGTCGCCGTACACGGTGGCCGAAGAGCTGAAGACCAGCCTGTGGACCCCTTGGCCGCGCATCGCCTGCAGCAGGTGGATGGTGCCGCCGATGTTGTTGTCGAAGTAGTCCAGCGGCCGCTCGCAGGACTCGCCCACGGCCTTGAGCGCGGCGAAGTGGATCACCGCGTCGAAGCGTTCCCCGGCAAACAGCGCCTCGACCGCGGCACGGTCGCGCAGGTCCACCTGCCGCAGCGCGGGGGCGTGCCCGAGGAGCGTGGCCAGGCGTTCGAGCACCCGCGGCGAGCTGTTGCTGAAATTGTCCGCGATCACGAACTCGTGGCCGCGACCGGCCAGTTCAAGGCAGGCATGGCTGCCGATGTAGCCGGCGCCACCGGTGACCAGGATGCGCATTGGATCGTTCCCCTTGGAATCTGCGTCGGAAGCGTACGCCAATGCCCGCGGCCAGCGGAAACCGCGGCATCGCGGCCGCCACGGCCGCCTGACGTAAGGCCGGCCCTCTGCCACAGGCCGCCAATCAGTGAACTGCGTCACTCATTGATGCATCGCTGCTTGTTCCCGGCGGCGCATTCAGCCTGAATTCGAGCTGCGTTGAAGCGTAGTGTTGACGCGCGAGCGAATTCCCGATCCCTTCCTGGATGTCCCCCGATGACCGTCCTGCCCTGCCTGCCGAGCCGCCGCGCTTGCTTAGCCCGCTTATCCAGCTTGTCCCGATTATCCTGCCGGTCCCGATTACCCCGCACCACCCCTGTCTCCGCCTCCTTGCTCGTTGCACTTCTGTTCGCCGCCGGCACCCTTGCTGCCTGCAGTCCCGGCTCCCGGCAGACCAACGCCGGCGAAACCGCCGCGGCCCATGCGTCATCGGCATCCGGCGCGGCCCGCGCCGCCGCCCAGGCACTGCCCCCGCCGCCTGCCAACGCGTTCGCTTCCACCCCGATCCAGACCCCCGTCCTCTTCGTCACCCAGGTGCCGACCGACGGCGACGTATTCGCCTCGCGCCTGTCCACCTTCGCCAACCACATGACCAGCATGACGTCGGTGCCCCGCGGCGGCGGCCTGGTGATCCGCTATCCCGACGGCAGCCTGCGCGACCTGACCCGCGAAGCGGGCTTCGGCATGGAGGGCCGTCAGGGTGCCAACGCCATCGCCGTCCGCGAGCCCACCGTGCACTGGTCGGGCACGAAGGCGATCTTCAGCATGCTGGTCGGCGCGCCCGCGCAGCAATACGGCGTCACCAATGGCCGCTGGCAGATGTACGAAGTCAGCGGCCTGGCCCAGGGCCAGGCGGCCAGCATCACCAGGGTCGCGAACCAGCCCGCCTACAACAACGTCTCGCCGCTGTACGGCTCGGACGACAGCATCCTCTTCACCTCCGACCGGCCGCGCAATGGCGCGGCGCACCTGCATCCGCAGCTCGACGAATACGAGAGCACGCCGATCGTCACCGGGCTCTTCCGGCTTGATCCCGCCAGCGGTGCGGTGCGCATCCTCAACCATGCGCCCAGCGGGGCCTTCAGCCCCGTCATCGACAGCTATGGCCGCATTGTCTTCACGCGCTGGGACCACCTGCAGCGCGACCAGCAACAGGACGCCGGCACTTCCGGCTCGTTCGACTTCGAAAGCGAAGCTGCCGACGCCGCTCCGGCCGGCACGCGGGCCGATGTCTTCCCGGAGGCGCGGCTGGGAATGGACAGCCCGTATGGCCCGGTCGGCAATTACCACAGCAACATCTTCATGCCCTGGCAGGTCAACCAGGACGGCAGCTTCGAACAGACGCTCAACCACGTCGGCCGGCACGAGGTCACGTTCGGCTTCCTCGGCCGCTCCTTCGCCGGCGATCCCTCCCTGTCCGACAACACCGACACGTCGCTGATCGCCAACCGCAAGTTCATCAGCCAGTACGGCGGCCTGTTCCATCTCCGCGAGGACCCGACGCAGCCCGGGATCTACTATGGGATCAACACCGCCGAGTTCGGAAGCCTGACGACCAGCCAGATCATCCGGCTGAGCGGCGCCCCGCATCTCAACCCAGAGCAGATGGTGATCACCGATGCCTCGCCCGCGCCGAGCGGCGCGGGTCTGTCCGGCGGCCGTTTCCGCAATCCGCTGCCGATGACCAGCGGCCACATGGTCGCGGCCCACACGCCCAGCGCCCAGGCCGGTGCAGGCATCGAGCTGCGCCTGCGCCAGGTGGTGGGTACGCCGGGCACGCTGGCCGCCGGTCCCGCGCTGACACCCGGCATCGTCAGGTCGGTGTCGTGGTGGACCCCCGACAGCTTGCGCTCCTTCGAGGGCGCGCTGTGGGAGATCGAGCCCGTGGAGGTGGCCGCCCGCCCGCGCCCGCCCCACACCTCCGAAGCGGTCCTGCAGTCGCCGGAGCGGGCGCTGTTCGCGTCCGAAGGCGTGGACGAGGGCGCATTCCGCAGCTGGCTCCGTGCCAACGACCTGGCAATCATCGTCACCCGCAACCAGACCAGTCGCGACCGCAGCGACCGCCAGCAGCCCTACAACCTGCGCGTGCCCGGCGGCACGCAGACCGTGGCCAACGGCGGCATCGTGTACGACATCGCCCACTTCCAGGTGCTGCAGGGCAACCTGGTGCGCGCGTACCGGAACTCGACGTCGGGGCGGCGCGTGCTTGCGCAGCCGATCGACACGGGCGCCAATCCGGGCAACCCGCTGGGGCCGGACGGCAGCGTCCGCATCGAGGCCGACGGTTCGACCGCCGCCTTCGTGCCCGCCAACCGCGCGCTGACCTGGCAGACGGTGGATTCCAACGGCGTGCCGGTCGTGCGCGAACGCGTCTGGATCACCATGCAGCCCGGCGAGATCCGCACGTGTGGCGGCTGCCACGGCGAAAACACGCGCAACCAGGCCGGCCAGCCGGAGCCGGCCAACGCGCCGACCGCCCTGAGGACCCTGCTGCGGCACTGGAAGCAGAGCGGTACACAGCCGGCCCCGCGCGACGGCTCGGCACCGCTGCTGCCACCGGCCCCTTAGCACGCGGAAGCGCCGCGACGTGGTGACCGCCAATGGCGGGCTTTGCCGTTGTAACTGGCAACCCGCCACACGTGGAAACTCCGCCCATGACCGCGCTTCGCCTGATTGCCATCTTCGTGCTCGCCGTCCTGATGGGCGCATGCGCGTCGTCGGGCGGCATCACCGATGTCCCGCCCGACCAGCCCCAGGCCGCAGTCGGTGACTACCTGATCGGCGTAGACGACATCGTCCAGGTGACCGTGTGGCGCAATCCGGAGTTGGGGATCACCGTCCCCGTGCGCCCCGACGGCCGTATTTCGGTGCCGCTGGTGGGCGACGTGGTCGCGGGCGGGCTGGCACCGGCCGCCGTTGCGGCCGACATCCAGGACAAGCTCTCGGCCTTCGTGCGCGACCCGCAGGTGGCGGTGATCCTCACCGACCTGCGCAGCCACGAATACCTGTCCCGGGTACGCGTCACCGGCGCCGTGCGCCAGCCGGTCTCGATTCCCTTCCGCCAGGGCATGACCGTGCTTGACGCGGTGCTGGCGGCAGGCGGCGTCAACGAGTTCGCCGCGTCCGACCGCGCCGCGTTGTACCGCCGGACCGGCAACGACTCCACCACGACCTATGCCGTGCGCCTGGACCGGATCCTTGATCGCGGCGACCTGGCCACAAACCACCGGGTCGCGCCCGGCGACGTGATCACCATTCCCGAGCGCGCATTCTGATGGCATCCCTCGCCCTGGCCGCACCCCGCCGCCCCGGTGGCCCGCCCGCCACCGTGCCCGATCTGACGCCCAACGAACTGCTTCCGATCCTGCTGCGCGAGGCCCGCGCCCGGATCGTCCCGCTGGTCTCGATCTTCACCGCGATCGCCCTGCTGACGCTGGTCGTGGGGCTGTTCGTGATCCCGCGCAACTACACGTCCTCGGTCACGATCCTGGCCCAGGACAGCGACATCATCCAGCCGCTGCTGGAGGGACGGGCGGTTCCCACCGGCGTGTCCGACCGCGCCGGCATGGCGCGCCAGATCATCTACGGCCGCAAGGTGCTGGGCGAGGCCATGGCCGTGGGCGGCTGGCTCGAGGGCGCCCCCTCCCCGATCGAGCAGGACCGGCTGATGGAGGAGATCCGCAACCGGACCATGATCGAGAGCCCGCGGCCCGAACTGGTGCAGATCAGCTACCGCGATCGCGACCCCGAACGCGCCTTCCGGCTGGCCGAGACCTTCGGCGACATGTTCATGAAGGAAGCCGCCGCGGCCAAGGAGCGCGAAAGCCGCGAGGCCTACGAATTCATCGACAGCCAGGTCCAGGGCTACCATGCCAAGCTGTCGAGCGCCGAGCGCAACCTGCAGGACTACCAGTCGCGCAACGTCGACGCCCAGCCGGGCAGCGCCGCCGACGCCACCACCCGCATCGGCGCGCTGCGCACCCAGCTCGAGCAGACGCGCATGGCGCTGCTCGAGCAGGAGTCGCGCGAAGCGTCGATCGCAGCCCAGCTGTCCGGGGAATCGGCGGTCACGGCGGTGCAGACGCGCGAAAACCTGTATCGCACGCGCCTGATCGAACTCCAGTCCGAACGCGACCGGCTGCTCCTGGCCTACACAGAGCAGCACCCGGACGTGGTGCGCCTGCGCCACCAGATCGACGACATCACCCGCATGCTCACCGACGAGCGCGAACGCCGCGAGGCGCCCGGCACCGCCGGCACCCTCTCTGACGAAGCCCAGGCCAACCCGCTGTACCAGGAGCTGCGCAGCCAGCTCTCGCAGGCGCGCCGGGAGACCGCCGCCACCCGTTCGCGGCTGCAGATCGCGCAGTCGCTGCTTGACGACGAACTCGACCGCAGCCGCCGGATCGCAGCATCGGAGGGCGCGCTGGCCGAGCTGACCCGCGACTACGAGGTCAACCGCGAGATCTACCAGGACCTGCTGCGCCGCCGCGAGAACGCCCGCGTGTCGATGGGCCTCGACCAGGAGAACCGCGGCCTCACGCTGCGCATCCAGGACCCGGCGATCATGCCCCTGCGCCCCTCGGGCCTGCGCTTCATGCACATCGCCGCGGTCGGCCTGCTGATCGCCATCACGCTTCCGCTGGCGCTGGTGTTCGCGGTTGCCCGCTTCGACCCGCGCGTGCGCTCGCAGCACCTCATCGTCAAGCACGCCAGCCTGCCGCTGCTGACCGTCGTGCCGACCTACCCGACGCCCGGCGAGCGCCGCCGCGAGTACCTCTCAGTGGCTTTCGCCATCGCCATGCTCGGCTCGGTGGCGCTGGTCTATGTCCTTACCTATGCATACAGGGTCGTGGCCGCATGAATTCCGCATCGATGATCGAACCCCGGCGCGGCGCGCATGCCCTGGCCGAAGCCATCGGCACCGCCTCGAAAGAGGCCTCGCGCAGCCTGGCGCGGGTACAGCCGCCGCCGTTCTCGCCGCGTGCGCTCGAGGAGCGCCGGCTGATCCACCGCCAGGACTCCGTGCGCGTCCAGGCCGACGCCTTCCGCGACCTGCGCACGCGCCTGCTCAACCTGCGCGGCAACCAGAGCTTCATCACCCTGGTGGCGCCGGTTGCGCACAACTGCGGCGGCAGTTTCGTGGCGCGCAACCTCGCGCTTGCGTTCGCCTTCGACGAAGCCAAGACCGCGCTGCTGGTCGATTGCGACGCCCTGCACCCGAGCCAGCACATCGCGCTGGCCGCGGGCAGCGACAACTGCGGGCTGATGGACTACCTCGGCGGCAGCGTCGATGACCTCGAGGATATCCAGTACTCCACCGGGATCCCGCGCCTGCAGCTGATTCCCAACGGCAGCGTGCGCGAAATCGCCGGCGAGTACTTCACCTCGGCGCGCGCGCGCACCATGATCGACTCGCTGCGTCAGGCCGATCCCAACCGCTACATCATCCTGGACGCGCCGTCGGCGCTGAACTCGCCGGACGCCCGCATCCTCTCCGACCTTGCCGACGTGGTCGTGCTGGTAACCGGCTACGGCAAGGCGACCCTGGAGGCGATCGAGAAGGCCGCCGCCAACTTCGACCCGGCCAAGCTCGCGGGCATCGTCTTCAACGACAACCATTGACCCGCCATCGGGAAGGACCGCCATGGGAACGTCCAGCATCCGGGTTTCGCTGACCGCCGCCGCGGTTGCGGCGGCGGTGTCGCTCGCCGCACCGCCCTCCGCGCGGGCGGCGCGCGTCGACTACGTCGTCGACGCGGGCGTCGAACACGATGACAACGTCCGCGTGTCCGCCGTCGATGCCGACGCCCAGCGGATCCTGCGCGCGGGGCTTGGCTTCCTGGTGACCCAGGAAGGCTCCGCGCTGCAGGCGGTGGTGGCCGGCCGCGCCGACTACCGCGAGTTCGACGGCGGCATCGACGATGGCGTCGAGGGCATGCTTTCGGCCTACCTCAACTGGGTCGCCATTCCCGACCGCCTGAGCTTCACGGTCCAGGACGAACTCGAGCTCCAGGCCGTCGACCGCTTCGCCGCCGACTCGCCCGACAACCGGCAGCAGGTGAACGTGCTTTCGCTGGGACCGAACTTCCTGTTCAACCTCGGACGCACGCTGCAGGGCCGGGTGGAGGCCCGCTACATCGACTCCGACGCGGAGATCACCGACGAGTTCAACTCGAAGCGGGCCAGCGCCGCGCTGCGCGTGACCAAGGCCCTGGACGAACGCGGCAGCCTGGGCTTCAACGCGCAGTGGACCGACATCGACTACGACAGCGACCTCGCCGCGCGCGACCACGAGCGCACCGACGTCTACGCCAGCTACGTGCGCACCCGGGCCAGCGCCGACTACACCATCAATGCCGGCTACTCGCGGCTTGACTACCGGGACGGCGACCGCCGCAACGGCCCGCTGCTGCGCCTCGAGGCCGGCTGGCGTCCAAGCGAACGCAGCCGCCTGTCGCTGATGGTGCTGAACCAGTTTTCCGATGCCGCCGACGCGGCGCTGTTCGACGGTGTTGCCGGCAGGCCCGAAGCCTCGGTGCCGGGGAGCGTGCTGGTCGACTCGCGCACGGTCATTCCCTCGGCGTATCGCGAGCGGCGCCTGGCGCTGGCCTGGGACCAGGCCGGCGATCGCGTTGGCTGGCGCATCGAACCCTACATCCAGCGCCTGCGGTACATGGATGCGCTTGCTCCCGACGAAGAGGCCCGCGGCATCTGGGCCGGAATGGACTACCGCATCAGCCCCACGGTCACCCTCACCGGTTGGGCCGGCGCCGACCGGACCGAATACCGGCCGCTGGGCGCCAGCGACGACACCCGCCGCGGCGGCCTTGCGCTCGAGAAGCGCTGGACGCCGCACTGGAGCACCGCGCTCAGCTATTACCGCTACGAGCGCGACAGCGAGGTGTTCGACAACGAAGTGCGGCAGAACGTCTGGTATCTCTCGGTGTCGTACCGGAACCGGCCGCTGTGAGCACGCTCGCCGCCGTGCGCCACTGGGCGCGGACGTCGCCACACCCCGCCGCCGTCGCCGCCCGACGAGGCCGTGCTGCTGCCCGCGGACTGACGCTGCCGGCGCCGCGGATCCTTGTCCTGCCCTACCTCTGGCTGTTCCTCGGCGTGCGCGGGCTGCTGTTCTTCCTGCGCCGCGTCCTGGTGGCCGAACCGCTGTTCAAGGCCTACTGCAGCCGCGTCGGCCGCGGCGTGACCACCGGCGTCCACGTGCCATGGGTCCAGGGCGCCGGCGACCTGGTGGTGGGCGACCACGTGCGTGTGAGCGGAAAGATTTCGATCAGCTACGCCGCGAGCTTCACCAGCCGGCCGCGCCTGGAAATCGGCGACCATTCCGACATCGCCCACGACACGCGCTTCGTCATCGGGCGCGAAATCCGCCTCGGCCGTCACGTGCAGGTCGCCGGCGGGGTCACCTTTCGCGACTCCGGCGGCCACCCCACCGATCCCGAGCGCCGTCGCCTGGGCAGCGCCCCGGATCCCGGCGACGTCAAGCCGGTGGTGGTCCATGACCACGTCTGGATCGGCTCGGGCGTACTGGTGATGCCGGGCACGGAGATCGGCGAAGGCGCGATCGTCTCCGCGCACGCAGTGGTCTCGGGGAAGGTCGCTCCCTACAGCATTGTCGCCGGCAATCCGGCGCGGCGCATCGGCATGGTCGAACGGAGCGGCGCGGCAACCGCCGCCACGACCGCGGCCGCAGCGCCAGCCTCCGAAGCCGCCACCGCCACCGCCTGATCCAGTCTCAGACCAGCGCTTCGGCGGCGTCGGGATGCCCGAGGAAGTCGCGCGGGCTGGCACTGCGACCGTAGGCGCCGGACTGGAACACCACCACCAGATCGCCCGGCTCGGCGACTCCGAGCTCCATGCGGTCCCCGAGCAGGTCCAGCGGGGTGCACAGGGGGCCGACCACGCTGGCGGTCTCGAAGGCGCCGGTGCGGCCGTTGACCGCGACCGGGTAGTTACGGCGCATGACCTGGCCGAAGTTGCCCGATGCCGCGAGATGGTGGTGCATGCCGCCGTCGACCACGAGGAACACCTGGCCGCGCGAGACCTTGCGATCGACCACGCGCGCCACGTACAGGCCGGCGTCGCCCACCAGGTAGCGGCCCAGCTCGATCACGAGGTGCGCGCCGGGCGCGTCGTCGCAAAGGCGCGCGGCCAGGCCGGCCAGGTTTTCTGCCACCGGTCCGACATCGAGCGCCGACTCGTTGGCGGCATACGGGATTCCGAAGCCACCCCCGAGGTTCAGGCTGCGCAGCGGCGCCGGCAGCAGGCCGGCCCATTCCAGGGCCAGCTCGTAGCTGCGCGACTGCGCCTCGACGATGGCGGCGTGGCGCAGGTTCTGCGAGCCGGCGAACATGTGGAAGCCTTCGAAGGCCAGCCCCGCCGCGGCGATCGCCCGCAGCGCGGTGGGGACCTCTTCGGCATCGATGCCAAACTGCCGCGCACCACCGGTCATCTTCATGCCGGAGGCCTTGAGCTCGAACGGCAGGTTGACGCGCAGCGCCACGCGCGCAGGCGTGCCGGTGGCCGCGGCGGCGCGCGCCAGGATGTCGATTTCGCGGAAGGACTCGATGTTGACCAGCACCCCGGCCGCCTGCGCCTGGCCGAGCTCGGCGGCGGATTTGCCGGGGCCGGCGAAGGACACGTGCACCGGATCGGCGCCGGCATCCAGGGCTACGCGGAGTTCGCCGGCCGATGCGACGTCGATCCCGTCGGCCAGGCGCACCATGTGGCCCACCAGCGCCGGCATCGGGTTGGCTTTCATCGCGTAGTGCACGCGCACCGTGTCGGGCAGGACCTCGCGCAGGCCGTGCATCCTCGCGGCGATGCGCGCGCGGTCATAGAGATAGCACGGCGTGCGGCCGACCTCGGCCACCACCCGCGACAGCGGCCGGCCGCCGATCATCAGTTCACCGGCCGCATCGACCGGCCAGGCAAGCATGCCCGGGCGGGCGCGTTCGTTGTTCAAGTCGTAGGATCCCGTGTTGCCTGCAGGCGGTGGTGGAAATCCACCAGCTGCAGGATGTTGTTCCGCCACTGGTGGCGTTCGGCCACGCGCCGGCGGGCATTGCCGCCGACGCGCGCAAGGTCTTCCGGCGCGCGGCTGCGCGCGATGACGGCGTCGACCGCCGCGTCGAGGTGACCGGCCGGGAACATCCAGCCGGTCGTGCCCTCTTCAAGCACCTCGCGGATCGGCTCGAAGTCCGGCGCCACGGGCGGCACGGCGCAGGCCATGAATTCGAACAGCTTCACCGGTGACGTGTAGTCGCCGGCGCTGGGCAGGATCGCCATGTCCATTGCCGACAGCAGCCCGGGCACTTCGTCGTGCGCGACGCGGCCGGTCAGCACCACCTGCCGCGACAGCCCGCGCTCCTCCACGAAGGCGCGCAGCGCCGGGTACGTCGCGCCATCGCCGACCAGCAGCAGCTTGAGTCCGGGCGCCGAGGCCAGGCGATCGGCGATGCGGTGCACGAAGGCATCGATGGCGTGCCAGGGCACGAACGCCCCGAGGTAGCCGCAGACCACGCTGCCATCGAGCCCCAGGCGTCCGCGCGCCTGCGCGCGCTGCTCCGCAGTGAACGAGAACTTGGCGATGTCGGCCGCGTTCGGCGTGACGATCGCCGGTGCCATGTCCGGATGTACCGCACGCGCGCGGTCGCGGAACACGCTGGACACGAAGACCAGGCCGTCGGCGTCGCGGAAGGCGCGGCGCTCGATCGCCATGGCCAGGCGGCGCAGCGACAGCGGGCGCACGCGCTCGACGATGGCCGAGTCGTTGACTTCCAGGATGATCGGCACGCCGCGCCGCCGCGCCAGCCAGATCGTGGCGTACATGAACAGCGAATAGCGCTCGTAGATGAAGTCGACATCGGGGTTGCGCCGGAGCCAGCCCAGCACGCGCCAGCCGGCGACCAGGTTGTAGGCGAGCTCGGCGAGTTCGAAGACCGGTTCGGGCAGCCCGGTCACCAGCTTCATCCAGGGCCGGGCCTGCCGCGTCGGCGACATCGCGCCGGGCGATGCATAGGGATCCGCACCGGGCAGCGACACCACGTCCACGTCCACGCCTTCGCGGCGCAGCGCATCGGTGATCCCGCGGATATGCACGCCTTCCACCGCCTTGCCCTGGGTGCGATGGTGGTACAGCACCTTGCGCACGCTTGCCGCCACATTGACCGTGTCCATGGCTTCAGGCCTCCTGTGTGGATGGCGCGGGTGGCATCGTCGCCAGCGCCTCGCCGAGGGGAATTCCCAGGGTCCCACGCTGGGCAATTCCGGCGCCGATGCGTTCGGCCGTTGCCCGCACGCCCGATCGACGCACGTCGATCGAATGCAGCATGAGCTCCGTGCTCGCCAGCCTGCGCTTGTAGTCCTGGTCGCCGGCAAGGAAGTCGAAGACCAGCTCGCCGGCGGCCGCGGCCTGCTCGACCACCGCGTACAGGGAGGCGATGCCCGGCCGGTCATGGCGCCGCAGGAGACCGTAGTTCATCCCCGCGTTGTAGTAGTAGACCTTGTCCTGCCAGCCGAGGTTGTAGAGATAGCCGACCAGCGCGTCGCCGGCAGTCACGCGGACCATGCGCGCGAAGCCTTCGTCGCTTGAACGCTCGATCAGCGCACGGTGGAAGCACCGGAAGAAGGGGCTGGCGAAGCAGCCTCCGGCGCCGCGTGACTGCCAGTGCTGCGTGTGGAGCTGCTCGAAGGCGTCGAACCAGTCCAGCGCGACGCGCGTGTCCGCCGCCGCTTCGGCGCGCAGCGGCCCCAGCGAGTCGTAGGCACGCAGGGTCTGTCGCAGCGAGCCGCGCGCCTTGCGGCCCAGGACTTCGAGATAGCCACCCGGCGCTTCACGCACCGCCCGGAGGTCGACCTGGTAGCAGGGCCGCGAGCGCACGCTCGTCGCCTGCATGTCCTGCGGCAGGGCCGCGGCGATGGCCTCGCCCTGCTCCGACGTCGAGACGCGCAGCCGGCGCCAGTCACGCGGCAGCAGGTCGAGCGCATCGAACAGCGCACGCCAGGCGGCCGGCAGGCACCCGGGCCGGGCGAGCAGGCCTGCGTATTCGATCGTGATCTCGTCGATTTCCGCATCCCCGGTCTCCTGGAGATGCCATGAGCGCCGGCCCAGCCAGCGCGCACGGCCCTGCTCCGGGGCGTCCACAAGCAACGCCAGCGCGGCCACGCCACCGCCTGCATCGCGTGCGCGGAACACCATCGGCCGGATTCCTGCGGGCAGGTGCTCCAGCCAGGTGGACACCCAGCGCCAGCTTGCGAACGGCGAGCAGGCGACCGCGTCCTGCAGCGCGACCCAGTCCACCGCGAGGTCCGGGCACCGGTCCAGCGGCAGCAGTTCGCCACGCAGGCTGGAGTCCTGGCTCCAGGACTCCGACATCGTTGCCTCGTGGATGGCTTCATTCATCGGCATCGTTCAGCCGTCCTGGTCGATATAGGTCAGATGGGGCGGCGGTGGATCCGCAGCCAGCCCGGGATCGATCCAGCGCACGACCACCTGTTGCTCTCCGCGGGGTCGGAAGCCGCACGCGCGCCATGGCGCCGCTGCGCCGGCACTCCGCTCCATGCCGGCCAGAGGACAAAGGCCTGCCCGCCTCAGGGCGGCGTTGGCGCCCTGGCTCGCGTTGGGTATTCCGTAGACGAGATCGAAGTGCTGTTCGGCGGCTGCAAGGACGGACTCGAGCAGCATCAGCGCCGGCCCCAGCGACCGGTGGCGCGGATGGATCGCGAGATGCGACAGCACGCCGGCCAGAAGTTCGCGCCCACCGGCGCGCATCCTGCGCGGGGCCAGGGCAAGCAGGCCGACGATGCCATCGTCCACGTGCTCGACGAAACGGAACACGGGCCGTCCGAAGGGCGAATGCAGGCACATGGCGTCGTAACGCGCGCCCAGCAGGGCATCATCATCGCCAAGACTGCCTCGCCAAGCGGCGATCGCGGCCCCGCGGGGGTCGCCGACCCCATGCTGGCCGTCGCAGATCCTGTAGGCGGGAACCACGGCCGTCGACTCCAGGTTCAAGCCGCCACCTCCTCCAGCGCCCGCGGCTCGCGCAGGACCAGCGGGCGCTCGTGCAGGTAGCGCGTGGTGCGCCGCTTGTTCTCTATATCCGCATAGACCGCGGCTGCCTCTAGGGCGCCGATGCCCAGGGCGCGCCCGAGCTCTTCCGCGGGGCGGTCGTGTTCAAGCGCCCAGAGCGCCAGGTCCATCTCGCGGTAGGGCAGTGCGAAATAGAACTCGTCCTGGCCCTGCGCAAGGCTGTAGGTGTCGGTGGTCGGGACGGCCGCGCAGACGCGTTCGGGCAGCCCGAGGTGTCGCGCCATGGCATAGACCTGGGTCTTGTAAAGGTGTGCGATCGGCTTGATGTCGGCCGAGCCGTCGCCATTCTTGACGAAGAAACCCTGGTCGTATTCCAGACGGTTCGGCGTGCCCACCACCGCGTAGTTGAGGCGGTCGGCGTGGTAGTACTCGATGGTCTTGCGGATGCGCTGCTTGTAGTTGGTGGCCGCGACGATCTGCAGGTATTCCGAGAGCCCAAGCACGCAGTCGTGCCGGCTGCCGGCGGGATCTTCCGCGACCAGGCGGAACACGTTGATCCGCCCCTGCGTGCCGCCGTCGATGACGATCTTGAAGCGCCAGCCCTCGCCGTAGCCCGGCAGCGCGCGTCGCACCGCGGCGTCGCGCTCGCGATAGCAGCCGATGGCTTCCAGTGCCGGCGCGATGTCGACGGTCTCGACGCGGATCCCCAGGTGTGAGGCCAGCACCCCGGCGCGCCCCGCGCTGTCGTCCGAGGAGTCGCGCTCGGGAAGGATCAGCCCGACCACCCGCTCCGGCCCCAGTGCGCGCACCGCCAGCGCCGCACAGCACGAGGAGTCGATGCCCCCGGATATCGCGACCACCAGGCCACGCCGATGCAGGCGTCTGGCCGTGCTTTCGCGCAGCCACGCAGCAATCCGGTCGGCCTCTGCCTCCAGGTCGATGTCCAGGACGCCATAGTCCAGTTCGCTCACGGTGTCGCCTCCAGGTTTTCCGGCCGGGCCAGGCTGGCGCGCCTGACCTTGCCGGATGCGGTGCGCGGCAGCGCCGACACGAAGTCGACGCGGCGCGGGATCTTGTAAGGGGCCAGCCGGCCGCGGCAGTGGGCGCGGATGGCGTTCTCGCACAGGTCCGGGTCGCGCCTGACCACCCAGGCACTGACGACCTGGCCGAGGACGTCGTCCGGAACGCCCACCACCGCGACTTCGGCGATGCCGGGGTGTTCGAGCAATGCTTCCTCGACGTCCAGCGGATGCACGCGATGCGCGCCGGTCTTGATCATGTCGCTGCGGCGACCGGCCAGGAACAGATAGCCCTCGGCATCCATGCGGCCGATGTCGCCGGTGCGCAGCCATCCCTCGCGCAGCACCAGCGCGCTCGCGGCCGGGTCGCGCCAGTAGCCGCGCATGATCCCGGGACCGGCCGCCCAGACTTCCCCTTCGACCCCTGCAGGCAACACGTTGCCGGCCTCGTCGCGAACCTGCAGGCGCACGTCGCGGATCGGGCGTCCGGCCGAACCGGGCTTGTCGTCCAGGCGCGCCGGTGGCACCGAGGCCAGGCGCGCGGTGGCCTCGGTCTGGCCGTACATGATATGCAGGCGCACGCCGGGCAGGCGTTGGCGCAGGCCCCGGGCCAGGGCCACCGTCATCGCCCCGCCGGCCTGGGTCAGGTAGCGCAGCCGCGGCAGCGCGCAGCCTTCCAGCGCGCCGCGCTCCAGCAGCAGGGCGAAGGTCGAGGGCACGCCCGAGAAGCCGGTGGCGCCTTCCCTCTCCAGCGTGCCGACCACCAGGTGCGGGAACACCAGGTTGGGCTCAAGCACCACGTGCGCGCCGGCGGCAAGATGCGTGTGCAGCACCGAGGCGCCGTACGAGTAATAGAACGGGAGGACGCTCACCGTGCAGTCGTCCGCGACCAGGCCGAGGTCCGCGACCACGGCGCCGACGTTGGCCGCGACGTTGGCGTGGGAAAGGGTCACGCCCTTGGGCGCACCGGTGGTACCCGAGGTGTACATGATCACTGCGAGATCGCTGCCGACGCCGGGCCCTGCCGGCGGCTCCGCCGGCGAAGGCGCCGCCGCTTCGGGCCAGCCCGCGTCGCTGCGCGGCCCCAGCAGCATCCGGCGATCCGGGGCCACCGTGACCTCGAACGCCGCCTCCGCTTCCGCATCGCCCGATACCGCCAGCACCAGCGCCGGCTCGCAGTGCGCAAGCCATGCCGCCAGCTCGCGCCTGCTGGCCTGTGCGTTGAGCGGCACCACCACGGCGCCGGCAAGCCAGGCGCCATAGCAGGCCACCACGGCCTCGTAGCGGTTGGGCAGCACCAGCGCTACGCGATCCCCGGGAACGACGCCGCGGGCCCGCAGCACCCCGGCGAAGCGCAGCGCCGATGCCGCCAGCGCGGCATAGTCCGCCCGGCACTCACCGTCGCCGATCGCGGCTGCCGACGGCCTGCGTGCCGACGTGGCCAGCAGGCGGTCGGCAAGCGTGGTCACTGCACGCCGCCCGCCGTCTTGCGGCCGAGGAAGATGCTGATGCTGTCGATGCTGTCGAAATTGGCCGGCACCATTTCCTCCGGGCTCACCCGGATGTCATAGGCCGACTCGAGGAACTCGATCAACTCCAGGATCCCCGTGGAGTCGACGATGCCGCCCCGGATCAGCGAGGTGTCGTCGGCAACGGCACCGCTGTCGTCGGTGAACAGGAAATTGCTCAGGATGAACGGCTTGATGGTCGCCTTGTAATCCATTGCGTCTCGCGCGCCTCTGCTGGGTGACGGGCTCCGTGCGGCACGCCCGTGCGCGCCGGATCTCCCCGTGTCGACTGGAGAAACGGAAATTCCTCCATGTTCCGGACGGCGAAGCTCAGCACACGCCCGCGGACCGGGCGGGCGGGCGCATGGCGGTGCGGGCCGCGAGCACGTCCGTGCAGGCGGACAGCGTTTCGCGCGCGACGTCGTCCCAGCTTCGCGCCATCGCGCGCGCGATCGCCGCGTGATCCCAGGTGCGGGCCAACGCTTCATCCAGCGCCTCTGCAAGCCGCACAGGGTCGCGCACCGGCACCAGGATCCCCGACCCGGCGGCGACGATCTCTCCGGAGCCGCCAACGTCGGTGGCGACTACCGGGCAACCGCAGGCCAAGGCTTCCACCAGCACGTTCGGATAGCCCTCCGACCAGCTTGGCAATGTGAGCACGTCGGACGCCGCGATCCACTCCGCGACCTGTTCGGGCCCCACGCCCCCGGTCATGCGTACGCGTGCGGACAGGCCGCTCGCCGCCACCATTCCCGCAAGCCGTTCGCGCATGACGCCGTCGCCCACCAGGGCAAGCATGGCTTCCGGATCACGAGCGTGGACCGCGGAGAACGCTTCGAGCAGCTCCTGCATGCCCTTGGACTCGATCAAGCGGCCAACGTAGGTCACGAGCTTCGCCCGCGGGTCGATGCCGAGCCGCCCCCGCACCGCTTGCCGATCGCGCGGTTGGAAAACCGCGGTGTCGACACCGTTGACGATCGTGCGGACCGTGCCCGCATCCACGCCGAAGTCGTCGATCACCGCTCGACGCATGGCCTGGCTCACGGTCAGCACCGCGTCGGCGCCATGGAGCGTCTTCCGGGTCAGCCAGGCCGACACGCCCGATCGCATGTGGATGTCGGAGCCGCGCCCGCCGACGATGCACGGTACGCCGAGCGCCCGGGCCGCATGCAGGGCGGCGTGGCCGTCGGGATAGACCCAGTATGCGAGCACGATGTCCGGGGCGAAGCCGCGCAGCCGCGGGGCCAGCGCACGGCCGCCGACCAGACCGTTGCTTGCGCGAGAAAGGCCGGGGAACCCCGGATAGGTATAGGACTCGAGTTCGATCCCCTCCAGCGCATAGCCGGGGCCGACGATGCCGCCGAGGAACGTCCTGGGCGCCAGTCCGGGCAGGCGTGGATGGCGGACCTGCGGGAAGTACACGCGCACATCGGCGAGCCGCGAAAGCGCGCGCGCGGTCTCATGGATGTAACGCCCTCGCGCAAGGTCGTGCGGTACCGGGAGATTCGGCGTAACCAGCGCGATCCGCGGCATGGTCACGACATCACCAGCAGGATCCTGAGCAGCACATAGAAGCCCAACGCAGCGACGCCCGCCAGCAGCACCCATCGGAACATGTCGCCGCTGAGGCGGAAGGCCGGCACGGCCGGGAAGCGCTCCCGCACCGCAGTGAAGTGCGCAACCACCAGCGCCGCCAGCAGGTAGAGCAGGATGATATAGCTCCGGCTGAGGAAGAATGCCGTGGCTGCGAAGCCCACCAGCGAGACCAGCAGCGCCGTCGCAACCGCGCGGTCGCGGCGCCACTGCTCGACCAGGGCCATGTCCCAGGCGGCATCGAACGCGGGTGCGGCGGCTTCACCTTCACCTTCACCCTCACCTTCACCACCGCCTCCTGTCGCAGCGTCGTCCCACGCCCACTGCTGCCCCGGATAGCTCCCCTGCGGTGCCTCGCGCAGGATGCGCACCATCATCCAGAAGCAGTAGCCGATGAAGGCGAACCACAGCCCGAAGCCGATGACCCCGTTCTCGGCGAGCACCAGGACCAGTGAGTTGTGCGCGGTGAGGTGGTGGTAGTTGGTGAAGTTGCCGGTACCGACGCCGTACAGCGGGCTGCCGATGAACATCTGGATGCCTTCGTACCAGGCTTCCACCCGCCCTGATGCCGACCGCTCCGTGACGTCGAGCTCGTTCAGTCGGGAAGGCAGCAGGCGCATTGCCACCAGGCCCGCCACCGCAACCACCAGCGCGCTTGCCGGACCACGCCGCACCCACAGGAAGACGCCCAGCATCGCCGCCACGGCCAACATGCCGCCGCGGGAGTTGGTGAGGTAGATGCCGTAGAGCAGCAGCCCGGCCACGCCCAGCCACAGCATCCGGCGCAGGCCGAACAGGCCGCCGCGACTGGCCAGGTACACGGCCATCGGCAGGCAGATCACGAACAGCATCGCAAGATCGTTGGGATCGCTGAATATCCCGAGGTACTGGATGCGTCCGTCGTCCACCAGCGGCATGCCGGTCCAGCCGACGCCGGTCGACTTCTGGTCAACGCCGTGCACGGCCATCAGCGCGGCGCTGGCGGTGAACACCACCATCACCCAGGTCATGCGCCCGGGCGCGGTGGTGGTATTGGCCAGGACCACGAAGGCGACCAGGCTCGGGGCGAACAAGGTGAAGTGCTCGACCGCGCCGCCGACCCATCCGTTGAGTGCGATTGACAGCGATGTCATCAGCACGAACACCGGCAGGATCAGGTACTGCGGCTCGTCGAAGCGCTTTTCCCGCGAGCCCAGCCACGCCAGCAGGGCACTGACCAGGGCGATCGGCAGCAGCGGGATGCCCGCATCCACCATCTGTGGATACTCCTGCGGGCGCAGCAGCACCAGCAGCAGGTAAAGGGAAATGCACAAAAAGGCGAGCATCAGACGATCACCAGAGGTGCAGCCTGCGGCCGCGTGCGAAGGCGAACACGGCCTGGGCCGCGAACAGGTTCATGTGCACGAACGCGACCAGCATGCGCACCGGAGGCACCGCCGCGAGCGTCGGCACGCGCGGAACCAGCGCAACCAGCGCGACCCCCGCCACAGCCGCGATCGCGCAGGCGAGGTAGAAGGCATGTCCGCGCGCCAGAACCAGCGCTGCCAAGCCCATCGCCAGCAGCGCCCACGGGGCCGCCAGGCGCAACAACTTGTGTCCGACGAAGCGGAACCAGAGCGGGTTCCGCCCGGGATGCAGCAGCCAGGGCGCGAGCTGCACCAGCTGCAGGTTTCCGGCCAGGGTGCGCACCTTGCGCACGCGTTCGCCAGACACGGAATCCGAGGCGCGATCCCAGGCCACTGCTGCCGGCTGCCAGGTCACGCGCGCGCCCTGCGCGGCCACCTGCATGGGGACCAGCACGTCGTCAAGCACTGTCTCGGCCGGCAACGGGCGAAACAGCGTGCGGCGCATCGCGTACAAGGCACCGCTTACGCCGACCACGGAACCACTTGCCGCCTCCGCCTGGCGGATCGCCGATTCGTAGCGCCAATAGGCATCGACGCTGGCTGCGAAGCCGGTGTCTGGATCCTCGAAGCGGAGCTGTCCGCCCACGACCCCCACCGCGGGATCGGCAAGGTGCGCCACCAGCGCCCGCAGCGCGCCGCGCTCGATCCGCTGGCGGACGTCCACCATCAACAGCACGTCGCCGACCGCCGACGCCACGGCATCGTTCAGGCAGCTCGCCTTGCCGCGCCGCTGTGGGAACTCCAGCACGCGCACGCGCGGATCCCCGACCCCGCGCGCGGCGTCCGCCGTGCCATCGCTGCAGCCGTCGCAGGCGACCAGCACCTCGATGCGCCTGTCTGGATAGTCCAGCGCCAGCAGGTTGCGCAGTTTGGCTGCCACGCTGGCCTCAGCGTCATGCACCGGCACCACCACGCTGACCGTCGGCAGCGCCGCGTCCGCGCGGGCCGCGACCGGACGCGGCGCGATCCGCGCAAGCAGCAACATGCACAGCGGATAGCCGGCGTAGGTAAACGCCACCACCAGCAGGCAGCTCCAGAACACCAGAGTCACGGCGCGGCCCTTCCGCCGGCAAGGCGCATTGCCCAGCTGCCGCCCCATGCCGCCAGGCGCGGGTAACGCTCGCCCAGGCCGGCGAGGACCCGGGCATCGTCGCGCCGCCATGCGCGATAGGCCACGCTGGCAGCGACATAGACCAGCACGTATGCCGCGGCCGCCACCAGCCCGCCCCAGGACGCCGGCAACACGCGCACCAGTACCAGCGCCGGCACGAACGCCGTGGCCGCCGCGGCCATCAGCCGGAGCAGTTCGCGCCACGGCATGCGCAAGGCCAACAGGTAGGTGATGCCGACCGAGGTGACCGAGAACACCAGTATCCGGGACACCGCATGCGCCAGCACCGCCCCGGCCAGGCCGTGGCGCGGCACGAGGTAGATCGCCAGTGATGCCGTCAACGCCAGCGACAGCACGACAAAGCCAACGCGCAGCTTCTGGTTGTCCGTGGTCGACAGCAACGCGCCGAAGGCCCCCTCTGCGAGCGTAAGCCCTCCGACCACCACCATCACCTGCAGCGGCAGTACCACCTCGCCATAGGCATTGCCGTACAGCAGCACGACCAGTGCGGGCGCGGCCAGCGCGCCGGCGCCGGCAAGCAGCAGGCCCAGCGCAGCGTAGTAGCGCACGGCACCGGCGACGATGGGTCCCACGCGCTCGCTGCCACCCGAACCGTAGGCGTGCGACATCATCGGCATCAGCACCGTGCCCAGGCCGGAGGACAGCATGTCGATGCCGCCCCGGGTCAGCGCCGCCGCGATCGCGAAATAACCCACGGCAGCTGCACCCACGGTGCGGTTGAGCAAAAAGGTCTCGATCGACTTGTTGCTCAGCGCCCAGGCAAGCACCAGCAGCACGGTCCACCACAGGTGGCTGCGCACGCGCGGCTGCAGTGCGGGCTCGAGCCGGGTGTAGTTGGGCAGCAGGTTGGCACGGCGCCGCAGGGTCCGTCCGGCGATGGCATGGCCTGCACCCACGATTGCGAACAGCACGACATATGCCTCCAGCCCCGCCCCCATCCACAGCAGCAGCAGCACTGCGCTGATGTTGAGCAGGCTCATCGCTACCGTGGCCCCGGCCTCGATGCCGTAGTGGCCGTGGCCCTTGGCGATGGAGACATCGAAAATGAACCAGGCCTTGCACATGCCGGCGGCAAGCGTGGCGACCGCGAACAGGCCCAGACCTTCGTGTTCCCAGCCGGTGGGCTTGAACTGCGGCAGGAACACGAGGAAAGCGATGGCCACCAGCGCCGCGCTCGCAAGCTGGCGCTTCAACAACCACCCGTGCACGCTGCCTGCGGCCTCCGCCGAGCCCCGTCCGAGACTTTCGGACACGAAGCGGATCGCGGTCGTGGTGATGCCGTTGTTGACCACCAGCACAAGCAGGCCCGCCAGCCAGACCACGTAGGCATAGCGTCCGAAATCGTCCGGGCCAAGCGTGCGCGCGATGACGATGCTGGTGAGCATGCCCAGCGCGTAGGTGACGTAGGTCGACCCCGTGACCATCATCGCGCCGCGGAACGCGGACACACCGCTGAAAAGCTGATTCGACTGCTGGCGTGCCAAAGTGTTGATCGCTGGGCGAAGGTGGCTGTCATTGAGAACGTGCATGCGAACCCGATCCGGCCACCCGGTCCCGTCTTGCGCGCTTCCATTCGCGCTCCCATTGGCCTCTCCAGGCCGGCCTCCGCGTTCGATGTCCAGGACACTCCGAAAAAGCGCGCCCCAGCAGTCATGCGGTCAGGAACCATGTATTACGACGCCTGCAGCCGGCAGGAAATCGTTGACGACTTCGCCTCCCGCGGCCGCAACCGCAGGCGCTACGTCACCCGCAAGACCGCGGTCCGGTCTGGCCGGTGAGCGCAGCACCAAGGGCCACCGCGCCGCGCCTGGCGGGCGATGGCCGGCTCTCCATCCTGCACGTGGTCGACTCGCTCGAATGCGGCGGCCTGGAGCGCGTGGTCGCCGATCTGGCGGTCGCGCAGCGAGACCATGGCCACTCGGTGGCGGTCTTCAGCCTCACGGACGCCACCGGCCTGGGGCCCGAACTCACCGGCGCCGGGATCCAGGTGATCGAGGGCGGCAAGCGCAAGGGCTTCGACCTCGCGCCGCTGGCGCGACTTCTGCGCACGATCAAAGACAGGCAGACCGGCATCGTCCACAGCCACAACTTCGTGCCCAACTACCACGCAGCGCTGGCCCTCGCGCTGCCCGGGCGGGCGCGCGCCACGCTGGTCAACACCTGCCACAACATGGGTGGCCGGCTGTCCAGGCCGCGGCTGCGAGCGCTGTACGGGTTCTCGCTGACGCGGACCGCGCGCGTGGCCGGGGTCGGCGACCAGGTGGCGCAGCACCTTGTCGAGCAAGGTCTCGCACCACCGGCCCGGGTGGTCGCGGTGCGCAATGGCGTACCGGTTCCGCAGTCGCCAGGCGCCATCGACCGCGCTGATGCGCGCGATGCGCTGGGAGTGCCCGCCGACGCGCTGGTGATCGGCTGCGTCGGCCGGCTGGTAGAGCTCAAGAACCACCGCCTGCTCCTCGACCAGGTGCCGGCGCTGGCGGCCATGTTTCCCGATGTACGCGTATTGCTGATCGGCGACGGACCCATGCGCGCGTCGCTCGAAGACCGGGCACGGGTGCTCGGCATCGAAGCGCATGTGCGGTTCACCGGCGCCCGCGACGACGTCGGGCGTCTGCTGCCGGCGCTGGACGTGTTCGCCCTGCCCTCGCGCACCGAGGGCCTTTCGATCGCGCTGCTGGAAGCCTGCGCGGCGGCGCTGCCGGTACTGGCCAGCGATGTCGGCGGCAACCCGGAAATCGTGCGCCATGGCCGCACCGGGCTGTTGTTCCCGAGCGACGACGGCGCGGCGCTGCGCGCAGCGCTGGTGCAGCTGCTCGCGGACCGGCAGCTGCGCGCTTCGCTGGGCTCGGCCGCGCGTGCCTGGGTGGTCCACAGCGCCTCGATCGACGCCATGCGCGCAAGCTACGACGAGCTGTACGCGGAGGCGATCGGTGCCGCCTAGCGCTCCGCGCCGTCGCCCAGAGCGTCGAACGTCCTGCGCATGCCTTCCGCCGTGGCGACCTTCGGCGTCCATCCAAGCGCCTTGAGCGCGGCATTGGAATGGCGGAAGCGCCGGTACATCGAGCGCACGATGTAGGGCGTGAACACCGCGGGCAACTGGCCCTTCGAACGGCGGTTGTACGCCACCAGGCCGCGCGACCCCAGCAGCAGGGCCCAGTACGGAACCGGCAGCATGCGTATCCCCCGCATCCGCGCACGGTAACCGCGCAGGTAGTCCGCGCAGTCGGGCAGGTCGTCATCCACCACGCTGTATGCGGCGCCGTCCGGTGCCCGCAGCGCCGCGAGCGCGATCGCGTCGGCGCAGTTCTCGACGTAGGTCAGGGGCAGTTCGGCGCGCCTGCCGAGGCTGAAGAACAGGCCCATCGCCGAAATGCCGACGCGCGACGATGGTCCGGCAGCACCCGGCCCGTAGATGACGCCGGGACGCAGGGTCACCGTCTCCAACCCGCCTGCTCGCCGGTATGAATCGACCAGCTGCTCCTGCCGCGTCTTGGCGTGCGCATAGGCACCCTTGGAGATACCGACGTCCTCGATCGGCACCGACTCGTCGTGGACCGCGCCCGTCGCCAGTCCCTCGGTGCGATAGACCGAGAACGAGCTCACCAGTACCAGCCGGCGCACGCCGGAGGCCACGCTGGCATCGAGCAGGTTGCGCGTGCCGACCACGGTGTTGGCGAACATGTCGGCGGCCGACCCGCGCATTCCGGCTGCGGCGTGGACCACGCAATCCACGCCGGCGGTGGCCGGGTCAAGGTCGTGGCGGTACAGCAGGTTGGCGCCCACGGTCTCGATCGACGCCGAGGGAAAGCGTTCGGCCAGCTGCTCGACCAGCCCCGCTGGCGGCCGTCCGCGGAAGTGCAGGCGCAGCTGGTCCACGCCCTGCTCCAGCAGGCTGGCCGCGACGTGTCGCCCCAGGAAGCCGCCCGCGCCCGTGACCAGGACCCTCATCGCCCCGCCTCCGTCTGGCCCACCGCATCCACGATGGCGTCGATCAGCGTCGCCACCTGCAGGATTTCCGCGGCCGGGACCGGATCCGGCGCAACGCCGCGGATCGACTCGTGGAAGCGCTGCAGCAGCACCCGCATGCATTCGAAGTAATGGAAATCGTGGCGTGCGAACGCCGCGAGGTTGCCAAGGCCGCTGCGCGCGAAACGCGCCGACTGCACCCAGGCCGGGAACAGTCGCCCGATCGCGCTGGGCTGCTCCTGGCGCTGGCTGCGCACCAGCGTCCGCGCGCCGTAATCGAGCTCGACGGTGTCGCGCGTGCCGCGCACGGTCATCGCATGCGACACCGGGCGTGCGTGCGAGCTGACCATGCCCGACACCGTCACGCCGTTGCTGCCGGAAAGCAGGAAGCGCAGCTCGTCGGGCATGGCATCGACCAGCGCGCTGCCGCTGTCGGGGCGCATCCGCCACGCCCTCGCATGGACCTCGACCGGGCCCTGCAAGAACGGCACCACCTTCGCCAGCACATGGTCGATGACGTTGTGGAACAGCTTGCCGGGCAGGCGATGCACCCAGTGCGCGGGATCGGACATGACCGCGATGCCGTAGTCGCCGGAGAGGTTGTAGCCGTAGCTGGTGTCGATGTGCACCACGTCGCCAAGCCGGTCCTGGTCCAGGAGGCCGTGGAGGGCAAGCGCCGGCGACTCGAAATTGTAGAGGTAGTTCACGCACGCCTTGCGGCCGTTACGCGCGGCGCAGTCGAGGATCGTTGCCGCCCCGCGGGCGTCGAGCGCGAACGGCTTCTCGACAAACACATGGCAGCCGGCATCCAGCGCCATGCAGGCGAGGGCGACGTGCGAGTCGGGTGGCGTGGCTACGTGCACGACATCCAGCCTCTCCGCGGCGAGCATGGCCGCGACGTCCGTGTAGCCCGCCACGCCCGGCCAGCGGTCGGTGAACTGCCCGACCATCAGCGGCTCGCGGTCGCAGGCGGCGACGAGCTCGACGCCGTCCAGCGCGCGCAGCTGTTCGGCATGGCCGTCGGCGATCTTGCCGCAGCCGATGATCCCGACCCGCATCAGACCCCCTCCGTCATGGCCCTGGCCTTCCCGGGGCCGGTCACAGGGCCACCGCGCGTGGCTCGGCCATCGCACCGCCACTGACCGCCTTGCCGGCCGCGCGGTAGCCCGGCCGCGGCACTTCGTAGTCGCGGCAGCGGTTCGGGTCGCCCGCCAGGCCGTCCTCGGCCGCGCGCACGATGTTGTACATCTCGCGTGCGCTCACGTAATGCAGCTTCCATTTCTGGCCGTCGTTGTATCGCGACTCGAGGTAGTCGTAGGCCTGGTCCATGGGCGCACCCAGCAGGGTGTCCATGTCGCAGTCCTCGGCGCCGTGCGTGTGGATCTTCACGAAGGTCCACTCCGGCCGCCCCTCCACGTGGATGCCGGTCTGGACCCAGGCATCGATGCGGTCGCGGCTGGGCGGTGCCACGGCGCGGATGTCGCTGTTCTCGATCCGCGGCAGCAGCCCGAACTTGCGGCTCTTCCAGCGCAGGCCCAACGGCCCCTGGATGATCATCAGGTCGCCGTCGCTCTTGCCGCCCACGCGCACGCGCTCGCCGGTGTCGTGCGACTTCGGCTTCAGCGGATCGTCGGTGGCGCGGTAGATGCGGTTGATCGTGCGCGGCTGGCAGGGATCGGGAGCGGCGGGGAAGGTGAAGTCCGCGTAGCAGCCCTCTTCGCGCAGCACCGTCAGCTCGTTGTCCACCCCGCAGTGATTTCCGCTCGGGTGGCTGTTGTCGAGTGCCCAGTCGCCATGGATGAACGCCCAGCGCGGCTGCCCGGTCACCGGGTCGCGTGGCAGCGCGTCGTGGCGCGACGCCAGGGTGTCCGCGAAGTCCGCAAGCTTGGCGCGCAGGGTCGCCTCGGTGTCGTCGTGGTGATGCAGGTGGATCTCGATCTCGCCCAGGCCCATGCGGCACAGCTCGACCAGCGAATCGATGTGCTCCGGGCGGTACTCGTCGCCGGGAAAGAAGAACGAATGCACCGGCGGCCGGCCGTCGGCGTCGCGGTGGCCCTCGCACAGCCGCGGCAGGTCGCGCTGCCAACGCGCCACGCGCTCGCACTCGCGCTCATGACCCGGCTGCCCCCAGCCCGGCTCGTAGTGATCGACAAAGCAGAACAGCAGGTGCCGCGTGGTTCCCTCCGGCACCGGTGCGCGCCAGTCCTGGCGCAGCCAGGAAAACAGCCAACCGGCGACGTTGCGACGGTGGAGCAGGTATGCGGTCACCGCACCGGCAAACAGCAGCGCCAGCGCTGCGGCAAGCGCCAGCCAGGCCAGCGACGAGCCCCACGGGCCGCGTGCAGCCGCAGCGGAGGCTTCTTCCCCGGCCTGGCCATCAGGCGTCCGGGCATCTTCGCCCGATGGTGCGGGGTCGTTTGCCGGCGTGCCGTCACCGGCCGGGGCAAGGCCCGGCGCGGCTGCGGGCACGGCCTGCACCTCGGCGCCGAACGCGCCGATGGTCATCGCACCGATGCGAAGCGAGCCGGTGATGTCGTCCTCCAGGCCCTCCACCGGCATACCGGGCCCGGCGACGGCTGCCGTCGCAAGCAGCCGGCCGTCTTCGTCGACGCGGAACTCGCCCGAAAGGCCGTGGGCATCGCTGCCCGACTGGTCCTTCCAGCGCACGAACGGCAGCGGCAGGGTCAGGCGCGGGTCGCCGGTCCCCGGCCGCGCATCCAGGAAACTGCAGCCATTGCGATAGGCGTTGTAGTCCATGCCCGGGGCTCCGTCGAGCGCGGACAGGCCACCCATTTCGCTTGAATGGCGGATCTCGACGCAGCGCCCGCTGCCCACCACCAGGTTGTTGACCAGCCGTGGATTGACGCTGGGCGGGCGCCCGGCGTGCGGCTCCCGGTCCTGGAAGGCGATGCCGAAGTACAGCCCTGCATGGCCCCTGCGCCCGGCATCGACGATGGTGTTGTTGGCCACCAGCGCATCCTTCGCCGCGTAGAGCCCGATCCCCGAATAGCCGGTGTTGCGCACCAGGTTGTTGCGGACCACGCCACGCACGGACTCGTACCAGCCTGGGTTCACCTCGGGATCCAGGTACTCCGGGCTGGTGTCGAAGCCGACCAGGATGCCCGCGACGCCGGTGTTCTCGATCCGGTTGCGCTGGACCAGCACGTCGGCGGCGCCGCCCTTGAAGTACAGGCCGGTGGTGGCGATGTCGTGGATGTGGCTGTCTTCCACCACCATGCCCGAGCCGTTGACGTTGTCGATGCCGTCGGCGTTCATCGCGTCGACCGGCGTGCCCGGCGGATAGGCGGCCCCGGTGTTGCGGATCTCGACGCGGCGGATCGTCACGTTGTCCGACTTGGGCGTGATCTTGATGCCGTCGCGCCCGGTGTCGCGGATCAGCAGGTCCTCAAGCACGACGTTGGAGGCCCCGTGTTCGCTCGCGGGGCCGCCCTGGTACCAGTTGGTCTGCATCATCACGCCGTAGACCCGGCCGCCGCTGAGCTCGAGCGTGCTGATGCGGCTGCCCGAGGCTGTGGGATCCACCTGTACGACCACGGTTTCTGGCGTCGCGATGTCGCAGTGGATGTGCGCGCGCTCGCCTAGATGCGAGCGCAGCACCAGGCGCACGCGCAGGCGCACGTCGCACTCGTTGTAGGTGCGGTTGCCCGGAGGCGCGCGCAGGGTCACGGTGTCGCCGTGTCCGACCAGGTAGTTCGCCGGAGACAGCACGTGGCCGATGGTCCGGAACGGCCGCTCGCGGCTGCCATCGTTGCTGTCGCTGCCTTCGGTTGAAACGAACCATTCACGCGCGCCCAGGGGCGGCGCGACGGCCACCAGCAGCGCCAGGACCATGCACGCGAACGGGCCGCGATGGCGGCCGGCTGCGCCGGCGACGGGGGTTTCATGGGACGGCGCGTGGTGCTGGTGCATCGGGTTTCCCGTGTGGATGGCTGGTTGCGCCGTGGTTTCGCGTTGGTATGGACAACGGGAATATCGGCGGCGACAGGCCGCGGTCGGGGATGGCCGGATGATGAAGAGGGACATGGTGGCGAAGGTGCTGGCGACACCGGGCCTGCGCCGCATGGCAGCCGCAGCGCTCCCGCGCGACGGGGTGCTGGTGCTGAACTACCACCGCGTTGGCGACAGCAGCCGCTCGCGCTACGACCGCGCCCTGTGGAGCGCCACCGCCGAGGGCTTCGATGCCCAGGTCGCCTTCCTGAAGGCCAACTGCGACGTCATCGCGCTCGACGACATCGCCGATGCCCTGCGGCGTCCCCGCGGGCGCCACGTTGCGATCACCTTCGACGACGGCTACCTCGACAACCACGACATCGCCTTCCCGGTGCTGCTGCGCCACCGCGTGCCCGCGGCGTTCTTCATCGCCACCGGATTCATTGACCGCAAACTGCTCCCGTGGTGGGACGCGATCGCCATGCAGGTGCGCGAAGCCCGCCGTGCCTCGCTGGACCTCGCGCCCTGGCTCGACCAGCCGGTCACGCTGGAGCGCGACCGCGAGGCCTGCATCCATCGCGTGCTGGGCGTCTACAAGCAGCTGCCATTCGAGCAGCTCGCTCCATTCCATGCCCGCCTGGCCGCCGAAACCGGCATCGAGCCACCGGAGACGGTGGAGGACCAATGGATGGACTGGGACATGGTCCGCACGATGGCCGATGCCGGCATGACCATCGGCGGCCACACCGTGAACCATCCGATCCTGTCCACATTGTCCGCGGCCGCTCAGCACGCCGAGATCGCGGGCTGCGCGACCCGCCTGCGCGAGGAACTCGGGATCGCGATGACGCACTTCGCCTACCCGGTCGGCAGCCCTACCGCGTTCAATGACGACACCCGGCGCCTCCTGCGCGAAGCCGGCGTGCAGCAGGCGTTCTCGTTCTACGGCGGGATCGCGAATGCGGGATCGGCGCAGCTCGACCTGCAGCGGACCGCCGTGGAGGAAGGCATCGGCCGCGATCTGTTCCGGGCCATGGTGCAGGTCCCGCAGCTGTTCTGCCGCCAGGCCGTGGCGTGAGCCGGCAGGTGCGCACCATGGCCGGTGGCGTCGACTTCGCGAAGACCTACGCAGAGCTTGGCGTGGCGCCCGACTGCGGCCTCGTCGCATTCAAGCAGGCGTATCGCCGGCGCGTGGCCGAACTGCATCCCGATCGCCCGGCGGTCCGGCCCCGCAATCCGGACGTTCTCATCGCGCTCAACCTGGGCTATGCCGCCGTGCTCGAATTCCACCGCGGGCAGGGCCGGCTTCCCGGCGCACCGGTTCCGGCCGGCAGCGCAAACACCGCTTCCACGCTTGATCCACACCCACAGCCACGGCCGCGGCCGCAGCCGCAGGCACAAGCGCAGGCACAGGCGGCTGCCGGGTCGCGCGTGGTCAAATCGCCCTCGCCCTCGCCGGCTCCAGAAGGGGCTGAACGGCGCGTGCCACGCATGCGCGTGCTGTTGCTGCCGGTGCTGCTGGTGGTCGCTGCGATCTGGCGCTGGCTGCCGGTCTCGGACCCGCCGTCGGCGGCCGCCATCGTCCCCGGCGCGTCCCACGACACCGTGGCGTCGGCGCTGGTCCATGCACAGCTCGGCATGGATCGCCGCACCGTGGTCACGCTGATGGGCGAGCCCGTCGCACGCGACGCCGACGACGCGCACTGGATCTACGGGCCGTCGTGGATGCATTTCGAATGCGACCGCCTGGCCGACTGGTACAGCTCGCCGCTGCGGCCACTTCGCGTCGGCTCGCCCAGGCCGGCGCCGGACGACATGGCGCGGCGCGAGGCGGGCGCGACCTGCATTCCAGGCGGCAACAGCGCCCGGCACCGCATCCACGGGGAGTCCTGATCATGTGCGGACTGGCCGGTTACCTCGGAAGCCCGGTGCCGCGCGACGGCGCACGGGCGGTTCTGGGCACGATGATCGCCACCCTCTCCCATCGCGGACCCGACGGCTACGGCTTCCACGTCGACGACGGCGTCGGCCTGGCGCACGCACGGCTGTCGATCATCGACCTGGCCACCGGCGACCAGCCCATGGCCAGTCCCGATGGCAGCGCGTGGACCGTCTTCAACGGCGAGATCTTCAACTTCGTGGAGCTGCGCGCCCAGCTGGAGGCGCAGGGCCACGTCTTCCGCACGCGCTCGGACACCGAAGTGATCGTGCACCTCTACCAGCGCTACGGCGATGCGTTCGTCGAACACCTCAACGGCCAGTTCGCGATCGCCCTCTGGGACGCACGCAGGCGGCGGCTGGTCCTGGCCCGCGACCGCCTCGGCATCCGTCCGCTGTACTACACCCGCGCCCGCGGCACGCTGTGGTTCGCATCGGAGGTGAAGGCCCTGTTCGCGGCCCTGCCGGGGCATGCGCGGCTGGATCCGGTCGGCCTGGCGCAGGCGCTGACGCTGTGGGCGCCGCTGGATCCCGACACCGCCTGGCAGGGCGTTTCCACGTTGCCACCGGGGCACATCCTCGCCATCGAGGCCGACGGCCGCGAACGCCTGCACCGCTACTGGGACTGGGACTTCCCCGAGACCGGCGAGGCGGCCCGGCCGTGGCGCGACATTGACCAGGCCGCGGGCGAACTGCGCGAGCGCCTGGTGGATGCCGTGCGCCTGCAGCTGCGCGCCGACGTGCCGGTGGGCGCCTACCTGAGCGGCGGCCTGGACTCCTCGGGCATCGTGGCCCTGGTGCGTACCGCCACCCGGACGCCGGTACGCACGTTTTCGGTCGCATTCGCCCAGCGCGAATTCGACGAGAGCGAGCACCAGCAGGCCATGGTCCGCCACCTGGGCACCGACCACACCACGCTGCGCATTGGCGCCCACGAGATTGGCGCGGGCTTCCAGCGCTTCGTCGCCCACGCCGAGACGCCGGTGCTTCGCACCGCGGGCGTTCCGCTGATGCTCCTCGCCGATGAAGTGCGCCGCCAGGGCTATCGGGTCGTGCTGACCGGCGAGGGCGCCGACGAGGTTTTCGGCGGCTACGACCTGTTCAAGGAAGCCAAGGTGCGCCGCTTCTGGGCGCGGCAGCCGGGATCGGCCGCGCGTCCGCGACTGCTGGGGCGGCTGTACGGCTACCTGGCCAATTCGCCGTCGTCCAACCCGGCGTTCGCCGCCGCGTTCTTCGGCCAGGGCATGGAGCACATCGGGCGCCCGGTGTTCGCCCACCTGCCGCGCTGGTCCACGTCCGCGCGCGCACTGGCGTTCCTGTCCCCCGAGCTGCGCGCCTCGGTGGCCGGCTTCGATCCGATGGCCCTGGTCGAGTCGCGCCTGCCCGCGTCGATCATGCGCTGGGCACCGCTGGCGCGCGACCAGTACGTCGAGGCCAAGACCCTGCTGGCAGGCTACCTGCTGGCAAGCCAGGGCGACCGCGCGGCGATGGCCGCATCCATCGAGGGCCGCTATCCGTTTCTCGACCACACCCTGGTGGAGTTCGCCAACCGGCTTCCACCGCAGTGGAAGATCCACGGGCTCTCGGAGAAACACGTGCTGCGCAAGGCCCTGGCCGGCCTGCTTCCCGAAGACATCCTCCGGCGCACCAAGCAGCCCTATCGCGCACCCGACAGCCAGAGCTTCTTCGTCGACGGCCGGCCGCTGGACTACGTGGCCGAAGCCTTCGACCCCGACGCCCTCCGCGCCGACGGCATGTTCGACGCCGCCGCGGTGGCGCGCCTGTACGCCAAGGCCCGGAACGGCAAAGCAACCGGATTCGCCGACAACCAGGCCTTCGTCGGGATCCTGTCCACGCGCCTGCTGCACAGCAACGCGTCCGCGGCCGCACCTGCAACCCCACTGCCCGAGCTGGAAACCACATGACTACCCGAGACGCCGTCGCCGCCATCCTGGACCAGGCCATCGATGCGATGAATGCCCAGCTGCCGCCAGCGCGCAAGCTGGAAAAATCGCCGGCGTTCGCCCTGGTCGGAACCGGTTCCAGGGTCGAATCACTGACGCTCATGGGACTGGTGGTCGATATCGAGGACCGCCTGATGGATGCCTTCGGGTTCGAGCTGCCGCTTGCCGACATGATCGGCCTGCCGCTGGAGCAGAACCCCTTTCGTTCCCTCGGCGCGCTGGCGGACGCCCTGGCTGAAGGAGTCGACGCACGATGACCGACCAGCCTCCGGTCGCCGGCGACGCGCGCACGCTGCGCTGCCTGCTGCTCTCGGATTTCAATACCCGGGTGCTGGCCAACCACCTGGCGGCCGATGGCGGCGAGCTGCCGCTCGTCGTCGACGCCGCCGACTACGGCCAGGTCGCGCAGGTCCTCGCCGACCCGGCGCACGGCGCGTGGCAGCCCCGCCCCGACTGCACCGTGGCCTGGGCACGGGCGGCGGCGGTCTCGCCGGCGTTCGCCCGGCTGCTTGCCGGCGAGCGCTGCCAGACCGATGAGCTGCTCGCCGATGTCGACGCCTACGCGGCGCTGCTGGTCGCGGCGGCAGGACGCTGCCGGATGCTGCTGGCGCCGGCGTGGGTCGCACCCGCATCCGGGCGCGGCCGCGGGCCGCTGGACTACCGCGATGGGCACGGGATCCAGATCGCACTTGCGCGGATGAACGTCCGGCTTTCCGAACAGCTGCAGGGCTGCGACAACGTGCTGGTGCTCGACGCCCAGCGCTGGCTGCTCGCCGGCGGCGAGCGCGCCCATTCGCCGAAAATGTGGTTCATGGGCAAGGTGCCGTATGGCGCGGAGGTCTTCACGGCCGCGGCGGCGGACATCCGCGCCGCGCTCCGCGCGCTGCAGGGGCGCTCGCGGAAGCTGGTGGTGGTCGATCTCGACGACACCCTCTGGGGCGGCGTGGTCGGCGATGTCGGCTATGAGGCGCTGGTGCTCGGCGGCCACCACCATGCCGGCGAAGCGTTCACGGCCTTCCAGGACGAGCTCGGCCTGCTGAAGAAGCGCGGTGTGGTGCTCGCGATCGCGAGCAAGAACACCGAAGCCGTGGCCCTGGAGGCGATCGACCAGCACCCGGAAATGCGCCTGCGCCGCGGCGATTTCGCCGGCTGGCGGATCAACTGGTCGGACAAGGCGGCCAACATCGCCGACCTTGCCGCGGAGCTGCGCCTGGGCTTGGACTCGGTGGTGTTCATCGATGACAACCCGGTGGAACGCGAGCGCGTGCGCTCCGCGCTGCCGGACGTGCTGGTGCCGGACTGGCCGCGGGATCCCATGCTGTACGCGCACGCGCTGCGCGGCATGGACTGCTTCGACACCCTGCACTTCACCGCCGAGGACGCGGATCGCGCCGAGGCCTATGCACGCGAGCGCGTGCGCCGGAATGCGCGTGCACGCGTGGGCGACATCGCCTCGTGGCTGCGCGGGCTCGGCACCACGGTCACGGTCGAGCCGCTGTCGGCGGCCAACCTGCAGCGCACCGCACAGCTGCTCAACAAGACCAACCAGATGAACCTGCGCACCCGGCGCATGGCCGCGGCGGAGTTCGCGGCATGGGCCGCCATGCCCGGCCACCACGCCTGGACCTTCCGCGTCTCCGACCGCTTCGGCGACTCCGGCCTGACCGGCATCGCGAGCCTGGCGATCGACGGCGCGGACGCGATGGTCGCGGATTTCGTCCTGAGCTGCCGGGTCATGGGGCGCCAGGTGGAAGAGGCGATGCTGGCGTGGGTGCTGGCGCAGGCGCAGCGCCTGGGTGCCCGGCGCGTGGTCGCGGACTTCGTCGCCAGCGATCGCAACCAGCCGTGCCTGGAGGTCTTCATGCGCTCCGTGCCGGACGCGCGCGAGGCGCCGCGCTTCACCTTCGACACCGGCCGGCCCTGCCCGCTCCCGGAATCGATCACCCTGCTGGAGCCCGGAAGGGCCGAAGAGATGGACGCATGACGCGCGTTCCCGCGACACCGGCCTGGCCCGACGGCAAGCGCTTCGCCTTCACCATCTTCGACGACACCGACCGCAGCACGCTGGACAACGCCCCCGCGGTCTACGCACTGCTGCGCGACCTCGGCATCATGACCACCAAGTCGGTGTGGCCGCTGGCCCCCAGTCGGCCACCCAGCGTGGTGGGAGGAGCCACCTGCGCCGAGCCCGCCTACCTGGACTGGGTCCTGCAGCTGCAGGCGGAAGGCTTCGAGATCGGCCTGCACAACGTCACCTACCACACCTCCCTGCGCGACGGGATCGCCCGCGGCCTGGAGCGCTTCAAGGCCCTCTTCGGGCAGCGTCCGCGGGTGCTCGCCACGCACACCGACTGCGGCGAGGGCATGTACTGGGGCAGCGCCCGGGTCAGCGGCGCGCAGCGCCTGGTCTACGACGCCCTGACGCGGTTCCGGCAGCGCGGCTTCGGTGGCCACGTTGAAGGCCATCCTTCGTTCTGGGGCGACCTGTGCCTTGAGCAGGTCGACTACGTGCGCAACTTCACCTTCCCCGGCGCCAACACCATGGCCTCGTGCCCGTGGATGCCCTACCACGACCCCGACCGGCCCTGGGTCAAGTCGTGGTTCGCCTCGTCCGAGGGCGCGAACTGCGGCATCTTCAACGCCACCCTTGACGAGGAGGCCCAGGAGAAGCTCGAGGACGAAGGCGGCGCCTGCGTGATGTACACCCATTTCGGCAAGGGGTTCTGCACCGACGGCGCGCTTGATCCCCGCTTCGTCGAATTGATGACGCGGCTTTCCCGGCGTGGCGGCTGGTTTGTCCCGGTCTCGACGCTGCTCGACCACGTCGCCGCGTCCCGCGGCGGCGTACATGCGCTTAGCGCGGCCGAGCGCGGCCGGCTGGAACGCCGATGGCTGCGGCACAAGTTCAGCCACGGCACCTCCTGAGGCCTGGCGATGGCGATCGAAGCCTACCTGCCCCACCACGAGGCGGCCGTGGCCCGCTTCAACCAGCGGCTGGCCGACGGCGGCTCGCCGTTCCGCTTCCCTGCCTCGAGCCGCATCCCGTGGCTGCCGAAGGACCCCGGACGCAGCACCTTCCTCGAGGGCTACGTGGCGCTTGCCGAGGGCGAGGTGCGCGGCGGCTACCTGGTCAAGCAGCAGCCGTTCGCACTCCAGGGCAAGGCCAGGGACGACATCAGGAACCTGCAGCTGCCGCTGTCCGAAGGCAGCATCGACCCGGCGCACGCGCGCGTGGGCGTGGAAGTCCTGGCCAGCGCGTCGCGGCGCAACCGGACGATGTACGCGCTGGGCATGGGCGGCACCCACACGCCGCTGCCCACCGTGCTGCGAAGCATGGGCTGGACGGTGGGCCTGGTGCCGTTCTACTTCCACGTGGTGCGGGCGGCGCCGTTCCTGCGCAACATCAGGGTGCTGCGCGGCAGTGCGCCACGGCGCATGGTCCTCGACGCCATCGCCGTGACCGGCGTGGCGGGCGCGGCGCTGGCCGTGGTGCAGGGGCGGTGGCGGCGGAGCCCGCGGCCGTCGGTCGAGGTCGTCGAGCGCTTCGGTGACTGGACCGACGCCATCTGGCGCGAAGCGCTTGGCCAGTACGCCCTGCTCGCACTGCGCGATGCGCGCGAACTCAATGCGCTGTATCCGCCGGGGGCGGCAAAGCCGATCCGGCTCAAAGTGTCCGTGGCGGGGCGCGTGGTCGGCTGGGCGCTGGTCTTCGACAGCCGCCTGCAAGGCCACAAGCAGTTCGGCGACATGCGGCTGGGCACGCTGGTCGACTGCCTTGCACTTCCCGGCCAGGAGGCAGCGGTGGCGCTGGCCGCCCGCGACCATCTCAGGGCGCGCGGCGTGGACCTTGTGGTGAGCAACCAGCAGCATGCCGCCTGGGGCGCCGCGCTGCGTCGCCACGGCTTCCTGCGCGGGCCGTCGAACTATGCCCTGGCCGTGTCCAAGGGCCTGCATGCCGCACTGGCGCCCTGGGATGCCTGCTTGGACCGGATCCACATGACGCGCGGCGATGGCGACGGCCCCATCCATCTTTGATGCCATCCGGTGGGCTGCCCGTCCCGCGGGCAGCGCTCAGGACGGGAGCGCGTGCGGCAGCCCGGTTTGCACCGCGGCATCGGCCTCCGCCTGCAGCTCGCTGCGCCGGATCTTGCCGGTGCCGGTCTTGGGCAGCGACTCGCGGAACTCCACCGTGCGCGGCACCATGAATTCTTCCAGGTGGGCGCGGCAGTGCGCGATGACCGCGCGCGCGTCCAAGCCGGGGCCATCGACCACCAGCAGCGCCTTGAGGGCATGGCCCAGCACCGGATCGGGCACGCCCACCAGCGCCGCCTCGCGCACGCCGTGCATGGCGTACAGCACGTTCTCGACTTCCTTGGGGCTGACCTTTTCGCCGCGCGACTTGAGGATGTCGTCCTTCCGCCCGACGAAGTACAGGAAGCCCTCCGCATCCATCCGGAACAGGTCGCCGGTGTACAGGATCCGCTCCCAGGGATAGCGCCCCGGCCGCAGGGCGCGGGCGGTCGCCTCGGCGTTGTTCCAGTAGCCCTGCATCACGTGCCCGCCACGCACCACCAGTTCGCCGACGGTGCCCGGCGGCAGCGGCTGGCCGGCGTCGTCGACCACCCAGGCGCGGGTGCCCGGGATGGCGATGCCGACGCTGTCGGGCCGGCGCTCCAGCTCTTCGGGCGGAAGCCAGGTGCAGCGCTTGGATTCGGTCATGCCGTACATCGAGTACACCCGCGCGGCCGGGAACAGCTGCTGCAGCCGGCGGATGTGAGCGGGCGGCAGCGCCGCGGCGGTATTGGTGAGGCAGCGCACGCTGCGCGCCCAGGCGGGGTCGAAGTTGCGCAGCTGCAGCAGCAGCGCGGCCATCGTCGGCACCAGCGGGAACACGGTCACGCCCTCGCTTGCCAGCAGCGGCAGCACCTTCTGCGGGAACGCGAAAGACTTCTCCAGCACCAGGGTGGCGCCGAGCTTCACGCACATCAGGAGCTGGTAGAGGCCGTAGTCGAAGGCCAGCGGCAGCACGCTGAAGACCACGTCGTCCTCGCTGGAGCGCAGGTAGGTCGTGACCGACGACGCCGCGAAGCGCACGTTGGCATGGGTCATCATCACGCCCTTCGGATTGCCGGTCGATCCCGAGGTGTAGACCAGCATGGCGAGATCGATGTCGATGCCGACCTCGACCGGCAGCCGGGCGGGATCGGCCGCCGCGAGGAAGCGGCCATAACCGATGGGGGTGCCGTCGGCACCATCGCCGTCGCCATCGACCACCACGATGCAGCGCAGGCCCGGGGCGCGCGCCGCGGCCGACAGCGCGACCGGAAGCAGACTGGCCTGGGTCAGGAGTACCGACGCGCCGCAGTCGCCAAGCACGAAGGCCAGCTTGTCGGCCTTGGTGGTCGGGTTGATGATTGAAAACACGCCGCCCGCGCGCAGCGTGCCGAACACAGCGACCGCCGCCTCGACGCAATTCTCCAGGAACACCACGCAGCGGTCGCCGTCTTCCAGGCCGGCCTGCCCGACCAGGCCGGCTGCAAAGCGCTCGCTGTCGGCATGCAGGGTCGCGTAATCCACGCGGTTCGCGCCGCGCACGATCGCCACCTTGTCCGGATGCGCCGCGGCTGCCCGCGCGAGCCAGCGTTCGCAGCGTGCGGTCACTCAGCCGGCTCCGCTTCCAGCTTGCGAGCGACGAAGGCGCCGATGGCGGCGATGCTGTCGAGGTTCTCCGGCACCACCTCGTCGTCGTCCACCACGAAGCCGAAGTCCTGCTCCAGCCAGGTGACAAGCAGCAGCACGCCCATCGAGTCGATGACGCCGGATTCAAGCAGGCTGAGGTCGGCGGCCGGTGCCTCGCCGGGAATGGCGGGTGGAAAGTTCTCGTCGATGAAGCTGCGTACCTGGGCTTCGTACTGGCTCACTGCGGCATCCATTGAAGGGTCGAGTCAGGGAGAACGGAAACCGCGCCGGCTTGCGGCCGACTCACCGCGCACCGCGTCCGAAAAGCACGACCTCAACGGTCTGCAGCAGGATCAGGAAATCGAACAGCAGGCCATGGTTCTTGACGTAGAACAGGTCGAACTTCAGCTTCTCGTGTGCGTCTGCGGCGGATGCGCCATAGGGATAGCGGAGCTGCGCCCACCCGGTCAGGCCCGGCTTCACCGAGTGGCGCACGCGGTAGTAGCGGATTTCGTCGTTGAACTGGTCGACAAACTGCGGGCGCTCGGGCCGCGGGCCGACAAAGCTCATGTCGCCGGCCAGCACGTTGAACAGCTGCGGCAGTTCGTCCAGGCGGGTCTTGCGGATGAAGCGGCCCACACGGGTGGTCCGGTCATCGTTGCTGCTCGCCCACTGCGCAACGCCATCCTTCTCGGCATCGGTGCGCATGCTGCGGAACTTCGCCAGCTCGAAGCTGCGGCCACCCTCGCCCACCCGGACCTGCCGGTACAGCGCCGGTCCGCCATCTTCCAGGCGTACCGCCAGCGCAACCAGGAGCATCGCGGGCCAACCCACCACCAGCAGCACCAGCGCCGCGGCCAGGTCGAAAGCGCGCTTGCTGAGCCGGCGCATGACGGAGTGGTCGAAGCCACCCGAGAACACCAGCGACGATGGGTCCACGACCTCGAGCTTGATCATGCCCGCCTCGCGCTCGAAGAACGCCGGCAGGTTGACCACCGAAACCCCCCGCTGCGCACAGGCCAGGATGTCCTCCATCGGCAGGCCACCGCGACGCTCATCAGGCGCCACCACGATCTCGTGCACGCCCAGGCGCTGGACCAGGACGGGTAGCGACTCTCCGGCGTCCAGGCACAGGGCCTCGGACACGACCACCTGCTGGCCGGGGACCGGCAGGAAGCCGACTACGGCAAAGCTCTGCCGGTCCGCCCGGCGCCGCATGCGGCAGTTGATCAGGTCGGCGTTGCGTCCGGCCCCGTAGACAAGCACGCGGCGCTTGTACGCTTCGCCGCGCATGAGCCATTGCACGAGGATGCGCAGCCCGTAGACGCCGGCAAATCCAAGCGCCAGCGTGATCGCCAGCAGGCCCCGGCCGATATACATCGGTGGCACCAGGTAGTACAGCACCAGCAGCGCGACGCCACCGAAGCAGAACGCAAGCAGCAGGCGCAGGAGAAGTTCGCTGCGGTTGAGCCGGATATGCGACTGGTAGAGGCCGAACGCCGCCATCGACAGGGTCACGAAGGCAGCCACCAGAAGCGCTGGGACCGGACCACGCTGGAACAGCAGGTCGCGACCCGCAGGGTCGTCGGGAAAGCGCAGCCAGATCGCAGCCACCACCGCCAGCACCACGAGCCCCGACTCACCGATCCAAAGCCACCGGGCCACGCGGTTGGCACGGCTGCCAAAGACGCCGATCACGGAACCCCCCGGGCGGCGGGCATGGTGTTTGCCCCGCCCACGGCAGCGTGTCTGTGCATTGCTCCCCCCATTCGGCCCTGTGCCAGACCCGGCCCATCCGGATCTCCTGCATGGGAAAACTCGGAATGCGGGCAAAGACGGCCACTGACCGGAGGGGCGGTCTACCCCGGAGAAAAGGCCCCGACGTTCCAGTCGGGGCCCTCGGGCATTGCCTTGCGGCAGCGTGTCACTCCATCTGGAGCGTCAACCTGTCGCGCGCCACGTCCAGCCAGGCCATGAATCGCTGCCACGCGACCACGGCGGGTGCGGTGATGCGGACCTGGCGCGGCGCCGTGGCGTGCACGACGCCTGCCGGCACCGGCGCGACGCTCTTCCCGGTGTGTTCGCCCGCCAGGGCAGGTACGCTTGCGATGCCTGCACGATCGCCGGCGGCCGCCGGTCCGACGGCAGGCGGCACCAGCGGCGCGGATCCGTTGCGTGGCGTGGGCCCCGGATTGGACCCGTTGTATTCGTCGGCGCCGATGTCGTAGCGCACCGGGCGGATCTGGCCGTCGATGTCGTCGAGCACCTGCGACAGGGCCACGCCGCGATCGATCGCCGGGCTGCCGGCAGGCAGGTGTCCGCTGGCATCCACGGCAAACGTGGCCAACATGCTGTTGGCATCCGAACCGGTGGTCGACCGCCATTGCGCCAGCGAGCCGTCCCCCAGATTGCTGCCGGGGCGCGCGTCGCGGAACCGGCAGCTGGCCTGGAAGCCGTTGTAATCGCTGCCAGGCGAGCCGCTGAGCCCGGACAGGCCGCCAAGCTCGCTGGAATAGCGGATCTCCACGCAGCGGCCGCCATCCTGCACCACCAGGTTGTTGCGCAGCATGGGATTGCGATTGGCGGGACGTCCCGCGGCCGGGTCCCAGTCCTGGAAGGTCACGCCGAAGTACAGCGGCGCATGGCCCTTCCGCGCCGCGTTGACGATCGTGTTGTTGGCCACCAGCGAGTCCGTGGACGCGTACAGGCCGATGCCGGCATAGCCGGTGTTGCGCACGTAGTTGTTGCGCACGGTGCCGCGGATCGCCTCGTAGTAGCCCGGATTGAGCTGCAGGTCGAAGAATTCGGGGCTGGTGTCGAAACCGACCAGGATGCCGGCGTCACCGGTGTCCTCGATCCGGTTGCGCTGGATCACCACGTCCGCCGCGCCGCCCTTGAAGTACAGGCCGGTGGTCGCGGTGTCGTGGATGTAGCTGTCCTCCACAACCATGCCCGAACCATTGACGTTGTCGATGCCGTCGGCGTTCTTGGAATCATCCGGCGTGCCCGGCGGATAGCCGACGCCGGTGGTGTGGATCTCGACCCGGCGAATGGTCGCGTGGTCCGACTTCGGGGTGACCTTGATGCCGTCGCGGCCGGTGTCGTGGATCAGGAGATCCTCCAGGACCACGTTGCGCGCGCCGTGCGCGCTCGACGGTCCGCCCTGCTCCCAGTTGGTCATCAGCATCACGCCGTAGTAGCCGCCGCTGATCTCGAGGCCCGCCACCCGGCTGCCCGAGGCGTTGACATCGATGCGTACCACGACGTCGGAGGTGTTGCCACACTGGATGTGCGCGCGTTCGCCCGGGTGGGAGCGGAGCACGAGCCGATGGCGCAGGCGCACTTCGCACTCGCTGTAGGTCAGGTTGCCGGAAGGGCCCCGGATGGTGATCGTGTCGCCCGCGGACGAGACACTGCCTGCAGCAGCGTGCCTGATGGTGCGGAACGGCTTCTGGAGCGTGCCGGTTCCGGTGCTGTCATTTCCGGCCGTGGATACGAACCACTCGGCGGCAAGGCCCGGGAGCGAGGCGGCAAGGAGGAATAAGGTGGCTGCGGCAGCCAGGGCACGCATGTAACGAGGAGGCCTGCGCGAAGGCCGTGTTTCGGAGCCTGCGGTCGGGCAGGCAGGTAATCGCACATCCTGATGAAGACATAATCGCATCGGGGAAACTCCGGAAATGGCGACAGCGCCCCTGCTCGACGTCGCGGACTGTGTGTTGCACCGGTGCCCGAGCACGGGCAGGTGCGGATCGGATCGTACCGGTGCGCCGGGTACCGTAGCGTGCGCTTGGTCACACTTGCTCCGGCGCTGACTCACAGCCTGTCACCCACCCGTGCCATCAGGTCCATCCGCTCGTGCAGCATGGCCACGATCAGGGCTGGCGCATCCTTACGCGGTAGGCAAAATACATAGTGGTGCCCGCACCTCGCCATGCGTAATCCCGGATGGAGCGTCCAGCTCCTTGAACGCGCCCTCGCCCTTCACCAGACAGCCGATGCCCTGCTCCAGGTCTGCGACGTAGTCGCGGACCTGGACATCGCCCCAGTGCTTGCGCGTATAACGGATGATTCCCCGCAGATCAGCTTCTGCGGCCTCCGTCAGCACGTAGCCCCTCAAGCGGGTCGGTCCTCGGCGAACTCGTCATCGAGGATTTCTCCAACTTGCCTGTTGGACACCCTTCCCGCCAGGCCCTCCTTGATACGGGCGTTCAAGAGGGTTTTCAGTTCCCGCATGGCCTGCTCACCGTCAGCATCGCCCGGGAACAGACGCTCCAGCGCGTACTGCCTGATCGTCTTGCCCTCCAAGGCGGCGGTCGCCTTCAGGCTTTGATGTTGCTGATCGGTGATGTCGATGGTCAGACGACTCATTTCGGCTACCTCCGCTTCGTTACAAACCCACATTACCGCAAATGTGGATGCGACCGGGGTCCATCGGGTCACGCTGTGCAAGATCGGGAACAACCGGGGCTACCACACCAGCACCTAGATCCTGGACAAGCTCTGCGCCTGCTTCGTTTGCTCGGTCGGCGACGTTGCCGAACACCTCAAGGACATCCAGTTGGACCTGCGCTAGATGCGTAGACCGATGGAGTTGATCTCTTGGATCAATCCGATGACCAGCAAGCCACGGAGATCACCCAACATCCCGAAGTCCGCTCCCGCCAAGAAGCGGACGCTGAGCCGTTACTCTTTTCGTGTCGCGAGTAGCGAGACCACCAAGCGCAATGACACGCTCCATGCGGATTGGGCACGCATTCGGGAGTGGCTGGGCACGGCGTGGGCGCAGGATGGGCACGGAAGCTGTGCAGCGCCCAAAACGCAAAAGGGCCAACGAGCGCTAAGCCGTTGACCCTTGTGCTTTCTCTATGGTGCGCCCGGAAGGATTCGAACCTCCGACCCCCAAGTTCGTAGCCTGGTGCTCTATCCAGCTGAGCTACGGGCGCGTTGTGCAGAAGCGGAATTATGCAGAGACAGCCAACTTTCGTCAATCGCCTTCCGCCATGGATCTGGCGGAGAGTGAGGGATTCGAACCCTCGATAGAGCTATAAACCCTATACTCCCTTAGCAGGGGAGCCCCTTCAGCCACTCGGGCAACTCTCCGGATATTGCTTCCCCTGCAGGCCTTCCGGCCGACGGGGTGCGTAAGAATACCGGCTCGGCCCTCAGCCGGCAAACTTCAATTCGATTCCGTGTCGCCCTCGTCGGCCGCGTCGTCGCCACCGGCCGCTGCCACGGGCTCGTTGCGCTGGATGCGCTGGTAGATTTCCTCGCGGTGGACCGAAACATCCTTGGGCGCGGTGATGCCGACGCGCACCTGGTTACCCTTGACGCCGAGCACGGTCACGGTGACGGAGTCACCGATCATGAGCGTCTCGCCGACCCGCCTGGTCAAAATCAACATGTGGGAGCTCCATGGGCCGGGTCTCCGCCCGGTCTTTGTTGAAAGGCTCGCAGCTGCGGCCTTCCTGAGTGTTCACGCGATCCCGCCATGATAACTAGGCGCCAGTCCGCTGCGTGCATGCACAAAGTAACGAATCCTGGTCCGGTTCAGGCCACGCGTTCCGCCACCCAGGCCGGGACCGCGGCGAGCGCGGCTTCCAGGGCAGGTCCATCCTCGCCCCCGCCCTGGGCCATGTCCGCCCGCCCACCGCCCTTGCCACCGACCTGCGCGGCCACGTGCGACAGCAGCTCGCCGGCCTTGATCCGGCCCAGCGCCGAGCCGCTGACGCCGGCCACCAGCGCGGCACGGCCGTCGCTGGCGCCGGCAAGCAGCACCACCGCATCGCCAAGCTGCTGCTTGAACCGGTCCAGGGCGTCGCGCAGCGCGCGGGCGTCAAGGCCCTCGATCCGCGCCGCCAGCACCTTGATTCCGCCGATATCGACCGCGCCGGCGGACAGGTCGGCCGTGGCGCTGCTGGCCGCGCGCGCCTTCATCGCCTCGAGTTCGCGCTCCAGCTTCTTCTGCCGGTCAAGCAGCGCGCGCAGCTTGTCGCCAACCTCGGCGGTGGTGCCGCCGAGCAGGCGCGCGGCTTCGGACAGGCGCGCTTCCTCCGCTGCCACATGATCGAGCGCGGCGCGGCCGGTCAGCGCCTCGACGCGACGCACGCCGGCGGAGACACCGCCTTCGGACACCAGCTTGAACAGGCCGATCTCGCCGGTGCGGCCAACGTGGGTACCGCCGCAGAGTTCGACCGAGTCGCCCATCTGCACCACCCGCACGCGCTCGCCGTACTTTTCACCGAACAGCGCGATGGCCCCGGCGTCGATCGCTTCCTGCATGGCCATCTCGCGGATGCTCACGCCGTGGTCGGCGCGCACCTCGTCGTTGACCCGGAGCTCGATGCCGCGCAGTTCGTCCGCGGTGATCGGTTCGAAGTGCGAGAAGTCGAAGCGCAGGCGGTCCGGCGCGACCAGCGAGCCCTTCTGCGCGACGTGGGTGCCGAGCCGCTCGCGGAGGGCGCCGTGCAGCAGGTGGGTCGCGCTGTGGTTGAGCACGGTGGCGCCACGGCGACCGGCGTCGACGCCGGCCGTCACGCGGTCGCCCACCGCCAGCGCGCCGCTGCGCACGCGGCCGATATGGCCGTGGTACTGGCCTGCGAATTTGCGGGTGTCGTCTACGAGGAAGGAGGCACCAACGGGTGCGGTGGTGGTCGCGGCCACGGCGAGCTCGCCGGTGTCGCCTACCTGGCCACCCGACTCGGCGTAGAACGGGGTGCGGTCGAGGAACACGATCGCCTCCTCGCCCGCCTCGACGCGCTGTACCGGGCGGCCGTCGCGCAGCAGCGCCACGACCGTGAGTCCATCGGCCTGCAGGCGGTCGTGGCCGAGGAAGCCGGTCGGCGCCATCTTCGCCACCAGGTCGGCCGGCAGCGTGGTGCCGCCGCCGAACTTGCCCGCCGCGCGCGCGGTCTCGCGCTGCTGCTCCATGGCCGCCTGGAAACCGGCGACATCGACCTCCATGCCGCGCTCGCGCGCCATGTCGGCGGTGAGGTCGAGGGGGAAGCCGTAGGTGTCGTACAGGCGGAAGGCGTCGGCGCCCGGGATCATGCCGTTGGAAGCCGGGCCGTTGGAAGTCGGGCCGGCGCTGCGCGCGGCGACTTCGTCGAAGATGCGCATCCCGGAATCCAGGGTCTCGGCAAAGCGCTCTTCTTCGGCCAGCAGCGCGCGCTCGACCAGCGCACGCCGGGTGCGCAGGTCGGGGTAGGCCTCGCCCATCAAGGCGTCGAGGGTGGCCACCAGCCTGTGGAAGAAGGGCTTGCGCACGCCGAGCATCCAGCCGTGGCGCAGGGCGCGGCGGATGATCCGGCGCAGCACGTAGCCGCGGCCCTCGTTGGACGGCAGCACGCCGTCGACGATCAGGAAGCTGCAGGCGCGGATGTGGTCGGCGATCACCCGCAGCGACTTGTTGCCCAGGTCATCGGTACCGGTCAGCGCGGCGGCCTCGCCGATCAGCGCCTGGAAAAGGTCGATCTCGTAGTTGCCGTGCACGCCCTGCAGCACCGCGGCCAGGCGCTCAAGGCCCATGCCGGTGTCGACGCAGGGCGCGGGCAGCGGCAGCAGCGTGCCGTCCGGCTGGCGATCGAACTGCATGAACACCAGGTTCCAGATCTCGATGAAGCGGTCCCCGTCCTCGTCCGGCGACCCGGGCGGACCACCGGCGATATGCGCACCGTGGTCGTAGAAGATCTCGGTGCAGGGGCCGCAGGGGCCGGTGTCGGCCATCTGCCAGAAGTTGTCCGAGGCGAAGGGCGCGCCCTTGTTGTCGCCGATGCGGACGATGCGCTCGGCGGGCACGCCGACCACGTCGTGCCAGATGGCGTAGGCCTCGTCGTCGGTGTGGTAGACGGTGACCAGCAGGCGCTCGGCCGGGATCTTCCAGACCTGCGTCAGCAGCTCCCAGGCCCAGGCGATGGCGTCCTTCTTGAAGTAGTCGCCGAACGACCAGTTGCCGAGCATCTCGAAGAAGGTGTGGTGGCGCGCGGTATAGCCGACCTGGTCGAGGTCGTTGTGCTTGCCGCCGGCGCGCAGGCAGCGCTGGACGTCGGTCGCGCGCACGTAGCCTGGCTTCTCCGCGCCGAGGAACACGTCCTTGAACTGGACCATGCCCGAATTGGTGAACAGCAGGGTGGGATCGTTGCCGGGCACCAGCGATGCCGAGGGCACGACGGTGTGGCCGCGATCGCTGAAGAAGGCAAGGAAGTCACGGCGGATGTCGGCCGTGGTGGGGCGCGCGAGGGGGGTGTGGTCAGGCATCTGGCGTACGGGCTTTTTTTGCGGGGCGGCGCCTTCCCGGCGACCTCGCTGGCCGCAAGCCGGACAGGGGCGCCGGGCGCTTGCGCTCGGATCAGCCTAGGTTAGCAGGCCGTGGCATGCGCGCAGAACCACCTGCCGCCAGCAGCCGCTCAGTCATCCGCGTCACCGAAGGCGGTTGCGGCACGCACCGTCTCGTGGTCGAAGCCGCGACGGAACAGCAGATCCGCGGCCTTGCGCCTCAGGACAGCATCATCGGTGACCGCTGGGCCATGACGGCGACGCACCAGCCTGCGGGCGCTGGCCCGCCAGTCGTCGGCGCCAGACTCCGCCAGCGCCTCGAATGCCGCCTCGATGGCCTCGTTGCCCAGCCCATGGGTACCGAGCTCTGCGCGGATCCGCAGCGGGCCGTAGCCCGCCTCCGCGCGCATGCGCGCCAACCCGGCCGCGAAACGGCCGTCGTCCTGCCACCCGGCCTCGGCCATGCGTTCGACAGCGGCCTCCGCTTCCGGCCCCTCGACGCCCCGGGCCTCGAGCTTGCGGACGAGTTCCTTGCGCGAGTGCTCGCGGCGAACCAGCAGCGCGAGCGCGCGCTGCGCGGGGGTCAGCTCGGGGCGACGACGCCGCCCCCGCTCCGTGGCGCGCTCTCCGGCGGCGCCCGCTCCGGCGGTGCGTTCACACGCACCGCCATCAGCCCCGCCCTCGTCCGCGCCCGCCATGCTCAGGCCTTGGCGTCCTTGGCGTCCTTCGCCTCTTTGACGCCCTTGCCGGCCTTGGCAGCCACGTTGTCGGCCCCGGTGGCGGACTCGGCGGCGGCGGCCAGGACGGCCTGGGGCATCAGCCGGGCGCGCAGCTCGGATTCGATCCTCTTCGCGACCTCCGGATTCTCCTTGAGGTACAGGCGGGCGTTCTCCTTGCCCTGGCCGATGCGCTCTTCGCCGCAGCTGTACCAGGCACCCGCCTTCTCGACCAGCTTCGCCTCCACGCCCATGTCGATCAGCTCACCCTCGCGGCTGATGCCTTCGCCGTAGAGGATTTCGGTGATGACCTGCTTGAACGGCGGCGCCATCTTGTTCTTGACCACCTTGATGCGGGTCTGGTTGCCGATGATCTCGTCGCCCTTCTTGATCGCGCCGATGCGCCGGATGTCCAGGCGCACCGAGGCGTAGAACTTCAGCGCGTTGCCGCCGGTGGTGGTCTCGGGACTCTGGCCCGGCATCATGATGCCGATCTTGTGGCGCAGCTGGTTGATGAAGAACACCATGCAGTTGCTGCGCTTGATGTTGCCGGTCAGCTTGCGCAGCGCCTGGCTCATCAGGCGCGCCTGCAGGCCCGGCAGCTGGTCGCCCATTTCGCCCTCGATCTCGGCGCGCGGGGTCAGCGCGGCGACCGAGTCGATCACCACCATGTCGACCGCGTTGGAGCGCACCAGCATGTCGGCGATCTCGAGCGCCTGCTCGCCGGTATCGGGCTGCGACACCAGCAGGTCGTCGACGTTGACGCCGAGCTTCTGCGCGTAGGTCGGGTCGAGCGCGTGCTCGGCGTCGATGAAGGCCGCCACGCCACCAAGCTTCTGGCATTCGGCGATGGTCTGCAGGGTAAGCGTGGTCTTGCCCGAGGACTCGGGGCCGTAGATCTCGATCACGCGGCCGCGCGGCAGGCCGCCGATGCCGAGCGCGATGTCGAGCTGCAGCGAACCGGTGGGAATGACCGGGACCACTTCGGCGACGCGGTCGCCCATGCGGATCACCGATCCCTTGCCGTACTGCTTCTCGATCTGGCCCAGGGCCGCGGAAAGCGCGCGCTTCTTGTTCTCGTCCATCGTGGTGTCCTCGGATCAGGTATTCGGGAATGTGACCAGTGTGGTCGCGAGTGGTCGCAGGGGCTGCGACATCGCGCCGTGTTTTGAAACTAGTGCCAGCCGCGGCTCACCGGCAGCGGCGGAAGCCGCGCGCGGCAGTGGGGGAATTCCCCCTCACCGGTTCGGCCTGACGAGGCCGCAATACAGGCCCTCGATGGCGAAGTCCTGGCCCGGTGCGACCTCGATCGGCGCGTAGTCCGGGTTGCGCGGCAGCAGGCGGATGCGGTCCTTGCCCATCTTCAGCAGCTTGACGGTGATCTCGTCGTCGATGCGGGCGATGACGATCTGTCCCGAGCGCGCGTCGGCGGTGCGGTGCACGCCGATGAGGTCGCCGTCGAAGATGCCCTCGTCGCGCATCGAATCACCGCGCACGCGCAGCAGGTAATCGGGCGCCGGGGAGAAGAAGGCGCGGTCCATCAGGACCATCTGGTCGCTGCCGATGTCGGCGCCGATGGGGACGCCGGCGGCGACCTGGCCGAGGACGGGAAGTTCAAGGACGTCGGCCGGGGTATTTGCAGTGGCACTCGCAGCTGTAGCTGCTCCCACAAAAGCTGCTCCCGCCGTCGGAGAGCGGCCTGTGGGAGCGGCCATGGCCGCGACGTCTTCATCGGCGGCACCCGGGAATCCGAGCGACCCCTGCGGGAGCTCCGGTGCCCGCAATACGCGAATGCCGCGCGCCCGGCCGGGCACCCGCTCGATGGCCCCTGCAACCTCCAAGGCCTCCAGATGATATTGGGCGGCGCGCACGCTGCTGAAGCCGAAAGCGCGGGCGATCTCGGCCTGCGAGGGCGGCATGCCCTCCTCCGCGATGCGCTCGGCGATCAGGGCGAGGATGGCCTGCTGGGTGTCGGTGAGATCCATGGTTAGTAGTAATACTACTAACAAGCGCAGGAATCAACGCCTGTGCGCGCCCTTCCAGATCGAATACACGATCCACACCCCCAAGGCAGCCGCGCCCACGAAGCCGGCCACGCCCAGCGCCATCAGCCACTGGTTGCGGGCGCCGCCGCCGACGCTGTTCATCACGATCGAGGAGCCGATGATCAGCGCCGCGGTGATCACGCCCATGGTCAGGCGGCTGGCCGCGCGGTCGACCTGGTCGCCGAGGGCCTGCAGCGTGGGAATCTCGATGCGCGCGCCCAGCCGCCCGCCGCGCGCCGCGCGGATCAGCCGGCGCAGGTCGCGCGGCAGCTCGGCGCCGAACTCGAGCATTCCGGCCAGGCCACGACGCCCGCGACGGGCCAGGGCCGAAGGCGCGAACCGGCGCCGCATCACCCGCTCCAGCCACGGCCGCGCCTCGGTCGCCATATCGAACTCCGGGTCCAGCTGGCGACCGAACCCTTCAAGCGTCAGGAAGGCCTTGATCACCAGCGCGAGATCCGGCGGCAGCATCAGGCCATGGCTGCGCAGCAGGCCGGCGGCGTCGGACAGCATCGTGCCCATGCGCAGGTCTTTCAGGGCCACGCCCTGGTAGCGGTCCACCACCACCGCGGTATCCGCCTCCAGGCGCTCCTCGTCGACCTCCCCGCCGACGCTCCAGTCCAGCAGGATATCGGCGACGGCCTCGGCATCCTGCACCACCATGCCGTGCAGCAGGCGCGCGATCTCGAAGCGCCGACGCTCGCCCAAGTGGCCGACCATGCCGAAATCGATCAGCGCGATGCGTCCGTCGCGCAGGAAAAAAAGATTGCCGGGATGCGGGTCGGCGTGGAACAGGCCGTCCTCGAGCACCATCTTGAGCACGATGCCGGTGCCCGCCCGCGCCAGCGCGGCGCGATCCAGGCCGGCGGCATCGACCGCCGGAAGGTCGCCTGCGGGAATGCCGTCGACGAAGTCCTGGACGTTGAGCCGCTCGGACGTCCACTGCCAGTGCACCCGCGGCACCAGCACGCTGTCGTCGTCGGCGAAGTTGGCCGCGATCCGCTCGGCGCTGCGGCACTCGGCGGCGAAGTCGAGCTCGCGGCGCAGCGAGGTGCGGAACTGGCGCACGACCTCGACCAGCCGATAGCGGCGCAGGTCGGGCAATTGTGACTCCACCACCTCGGCCAGCCGCGCCATCAGCCGCATGTCGGCATCGACCACCTCGACGATGCCCGGGCGACGCACCTTCAGGATCACCGCCGTGCCGTCGTGCAGCCAGGCGCGGTGCGCCTGTGCAAGCGATGCCGCGGCAACCGGTATCGTCTCCACCCGCGCGAAGGCCACCTCGGGCTCGACGCCCAGGTCCTCCACCAGCTGTGGCCGCACCGCCTCCCAGGGCAGCGCCGGGACCGCGTTCTGCAGCAGTCCCAGCTCCGCGATCCACTCCGGCGGCAGCAGGTCCACGCGCGTGGCCAGCACCTGGCCCAGCTTGACGAAGGTCGGCCCCAGCTCCTGCAGCGCACAGCGCAAGCGCTGCGGCGGCTTCATTTCCCTGCGCGCTTCGGCGTGCTCCCAGTGCAGCAGCCGCCCGGCGCGCTCGAGTACGCCCGCCATGCCGCTTCGGCGCACCAGGTCGCCGAAGCCGTGGCGCACGAAGACGCTGGCGATCTCCTGCAGGCGCCCCAGATCGCGGACGCTGGCGAGGGCGTCGAGCATGGTCATCGCAGGCGACTCACAGCAGCCGCCGCAGCCCGCGTGGGGGCTCGGCCACGCACGTGGCGCACCCGGCATGGGTGGAGGTCGGTGCAATCGGAAATCATCGGGCAACTATACCGGCGGCACAGGCGGCCGGGCGGCGGGAGATGTCCAGCAACCGGCCCTTCCTGCGTTATCCCGGCGTGGGAGGGGCGGAACATCTTCGTCCAGTGGAGAGCCGGCGCATCCATGAACGCAATTCGCACTGCAGGGGTCCAGCTGACCGAGGTCACGCGCATCGATGATGCATTCGCCCTGGACATCGACCGGCTGGCGGCCAACGCAACCGAACCCAACCCCTTCTACGAAAGCTGGTGCTTGCGGCCGGCACTGGAATTCCTGTCCACCGAGACCTTGCAACTGCTGGCGGTGCGCAACGCCACCAATGAGCTGATCGGCTTGTTGCCACTGACGTTCCGCCCCCATTTCAAGCGCCTGCCGCAGCGGACGCTACGCTCCTGGATTCACGAATGCGCCTTCCTGGCCGCGCCATTGCTGCACCGCAGGCATCTACAGGAGGCTGTCGACGCCATCCTCGACTGGTTCGCCAGCAAGGGCGCGGCGGCAGGCGTCATCGAGCTGGTCGACATCCGCGCGGACGGTGACGTGGCAGCCGCGCTGGACACGGCCATCGCACGGCGGCCGCAGCTGCTGTCCCGACGCACGCGCTGGACGCGCGCGATGCATCGCCTGGACGTACCGGACGACCCGGAGCACATGTCCGCGAAGCAGCGCAGCACGCTGCGCCGCAAGGAGCGCCGGCTGGGAGAGGAAGGCGCGCTGAGCTACCGGACGCTGTCGGAAGGCGACGATCTCGCGACGTGGCTGGCGAATTTCCTGCAGGTGGAGGCCTCCGGCTGGAAGGGCCGTGCAGGGACCGCCCTGGGCGCCGACGAGTCGCGGCAGGCATTCCTTTTCGCAGCCTGCCAGGCCGCACATGCCCGCGGCCAACTGCACATGCTGGCGCTGGAGCTGGACGGGAGGCCGATCGCGATGAAGTGCAATTTCGTCAGTGGTTCCCAGGCCTTCACCTTCAAGATCGCCTACGAGGAGGCCCATGCCCGGCACTCGCCTGGCGTCCTGATCGAACTGTTCCAGATGCGCAGCATCCGCGAAACGCATCCGCAGCTGGAAGCCGTCGATTCCTGCACGGTCGCCGACAACACCATGTTCCCGAACCTCTGGCCCGGCCAATGCGTGCTGGGCGATTACGCCATCCTGCACAACACCCTGGTCAATCGCCTGATGCTGAACCAGGGCGAGCGGGTGCACCGGATGCTGAAGCGCCGGCTGGTGGGGAGCCCATGAGCACGGTCGAAGCGGCCAGCCCGGCACCGGTCCTGTCGTCCCACTACACCACCCATCCCGGCGACGTCGATCGCGATCGCGACGCGATCCTTGCCATCTGGGGCGACCACTTCGGCCCGCTTGCGATGCAGCCGGAAAAGTACGACCACTTCTATCGCGACAGCCCGCATGGTCCGCCGATCATCCAACTGCTGCGCCATCAGCCGGGCGGCGAGCTGGTCGGAGTGATCGGCGCCGGTCCGCGGCCGATGCGCTGGCGCGGACAGTCTGTCCGTGCCGCCGTGGTTGCCCATTTCGCGGTCACGGCGCCGCATCGCTCACTGGGGCCGGCGCTGGCGTTGCAGCAGGCGCTGGTCGACGCCGCCCGGGGGCGGTTCGACCTGCTGTACGGACTGCCGAGACCCGGCGCGGTCGGGGTCAGTCGGCGTGCCGGCTTCAGCGTACTGGGCAAGCTGGTGCGGCATGCGAAGGTGCTCCGCCATGGCGACTACCTGCGACGCAGGTTGCCGGCCGTGGTCGCCTACCCACTCGGCGCCATCGTGGACATGGCCGGCGTACTTCGCGACCGGGTGGCCGATGGTTTTGTGCCGGGACTGCACTGGCGCTGGTCCGGGTCGAGCGTCCCGGCGATGGATGGACTGTGGCATTCAGCCGCAGGCGCTGACGCGTTGACCAGCGTCCGCGACCACGCAGCGGTGCGCTGGCGCTTCGACCTGCCACCTGCCGGGCGGGCGCGCTACCTGCTCGTGTCCGATGGCGACGGCCAGCTGCTGGCCTGGTTTGCCTGTGACGCCGAGGACACGCCGGGCGACCCGCTGCAGGTGCTGGACTACTGGTCGGTGGACGCGATGACTGGCCTCTCGCGGCCACTGGTCCGGGCGCTGGTTGCCGCCGCGCGCGCGCAGCGTCGACCTGCGATCCACCTGCTGCTTGCGGCCACCTCCGGCGCGATGGCCGGCTGGCGTGCCGAGGGATTCGTCGCCCGCAGCGACCAGCCGATCATCGGCCTGCGGCTCGACGGTGACCCCGTTCCACCCGGCGTGCCGAACCTGCACATGACATGGATCGATCAGGACGGCTGACGATGATCGTATTCACCCGAAAGCTGGTCCGCCAGGTCCGCATCGATGGCGTCTTCGGCGTCTTCGCCAAGATCCCAATCTGGTTGCGGACACAGCGCGAGACCAGGCTGGATCGCAAGCTCGGCATCGCCACCATGGGGCGGATCGAAGCGACCGAATCCGTCGGGGCCGAGCCCCGTCCGCAGCATCTGGAAAACGCCGTCTTCTATGCCCCGCTGCCGTTCGCAAGGTTCAACCGGCTGATGCGTGCCGCACAACCATTCGACCCGTCGGAATACACGTTCATCGACTATGGCGCCGGCAAGGGGCGTGCGCTTGCACTCGCCGCCGACATGGGCTTTCGCCACGTGGTCGGCGTCGAACTGTTCGAATCGCTGTGTGTGCAGGCGCGGTTGAATATCGCCGCGTTTGCCGAGCGCCAGCCGCACGCCGCAGACATCGAGCTGCTGTGCGTGGATGCGGCCGCCTACCGCCCGCCGCCGGGCAACCTGTTCTGCTATTTCTACAATCCGTTTGATGACGTGGTGATTCGCAAAGTCCTGGCCAGGCTCGAAGCTGCCTGCAGGTCCGCACCGCGACGCATCGTCATCGCGTACTCGAATCCGCAGCACGCGGAGGTGTTCGATACGGCGTGCTTCCTGCGGGCGCACTACCGCAGCGAAACCATGTGTGTCTACGTTGGCAGCGCGGAAAGCCCCTAGGGAGCGTCATCGCAGGCGACTCACAGCAGCCGCTCCAGCCCGCGCAGGGCTTCGGCCACGGTCTGCCGGCGCACTGCATCGCGATCACCGGCAAAGGCGAAGGCCTCCGCCTGCGGATAGCCGCCGCGGCGCTTCCAGCCGATCCAAACGGTGCCCACGGGCTTGTCCTCGGTGCCGCCGCCGGGGCCGGCGATGCCGGTCACCGCCACCGCCACGGTGGCCCCGGAAGTGACCAGCGCGCCGGAGACCATCTCGATCACGGTCTCGCGACTGACCGCGCCGTGCTCTTCCAGGGTCTGCGGGCGCACGCCCAGCAGCGCCTGCTTGGCCTCGTAGCTGTACGCAGCCAGCCCGCAGTCGAACCAGGCCGAGGAGCCGGCCACGTCGGTGACGGTCTTGGCGATCCAGCCGCCCGTGCAGCTTTCCGCCGTCACCAGCATGTCGCGGTTGGCCTGCAGCCGCGTGCCGGTGTCTCCAGCCAGCCGGGCCAGTTCTGCGTCGCCGGGGACATCCATCGTGTTGTTCCGTGCCGAAAGCACGCAGTATCGGGTGTCGCGGGGGGCTTGTCGCCCGGGCGCCGCCGGCGTGCGCCGACTGCAGGCGTCGGAAACGGCGGCGGCCCGCCGAAGCGGGCCGCCGGATCCACGTGCGGCCGGGGGCCGCGGCCTCAGAAGTAGTTGAACCGCACGGTCACGCCGTAGGTCCGCGGCGCACCCAGGAAGGTGTTCCACGAGCCGGCCTGGATCGGCGCGTCGATGCCCACCTGCTTGTAGGTCTCGTCGGTCAGGTTCTGGCCCCACAGCTCGACCATCCAGCGGCGGTTCTTGCTGCCGAAGCCGATGCGCGCGTTGACCAGGGTGTAGGCATCCTGCTGCTTCTGCGGATCGAGGTCGGAGCCGGTGTTGTAGTCCGACATGTACTTGGCGCCGATGTTGAAGCGGCCAAGGAAGTCGGCACCGAAATCCCACTCGTAGGTCAGCGAGGCATTGCCCGACCATTCCGGCGCGAAGCTCATCTGGTTGCCGGGAAGCAGCACCAGGTCGGCGTCGGGCAGCAGGTCGTCGCCGTACTCGGTCTTCGCATACGTCAGCCCGCCCTGCAGCATCAGGCCGTCGATGCCCGGCTGCCACAGCAGGTCCATGTCGACGCCGGTCGAGGTCACCTCCGGGATCGCGCGGACCACGAACGCGGTGCCGAGGAAGCTGTTGAGCTGGAAGTCCTCGTACTTCTGGTGGAACAGCGCGGCGTTGAACAGCAGGTTGCCCTCCGCCCAGGTCGACTTCATGCCCAGCTCGAAGCTGTTGACGAACTCGCCGGGGAAGTAGGTGTCGTCCTGCGGGGTGATGCCGACCTGCACGCGGTCGAGGTTGAAGCCGCCCGCCTTGTAGCCGCGCGCGGCCGAGGCGTAGCCCATCAGGTCGTCGGAGAAGTCATAGGCGACCTTCAGCGTGCCGGACCATTCCTTCTCGGTGCTCTCCTGGCGCGTCTCCCGGCCGTTGTGCAGGACGTTGGCCCAGGGCAGGCACATGAAGCCGGCGACCTGCTGGATCGCCGGGCCCAGCTGCGGCAGCATCTGGTCGAGCAGCTGCTGCTGCAGCGCGGGCGGCAGGTTCGCGAAGCCGTTCACGCGCCCGATCATCGCCCCGCCCACCGCACCCGCCGGATTGGACAGGGCCAGGCCGCAGGCCGCGCTGCCGTTGGGGTTGGTGAAGTGCGAATCGAGCGTCTTCTTCTCACGCGTGTAGCGCAGGCCCAGGGTGATATCCAGCGCGTCGGTGGCGTGGAAGGTGTTGTTGGTGAAGATCGCGGCGCTCTTGGCGTTTTGCGCATAGGTGTCGTGCGCGCCGATGCCCCTGTAGTTGGTCCCGAACGGCAGGCCCGTGACTTCCGACAGGAAGGTGTGGGGATTGGCCTGGTTCACGCTCAGTCCCAACTGCGGCGGCAGCTGCCCGATCGCACCGGCCAGCCCGGCCAGCACCTGGCTGCCCACCAGCGTGGACAGGTAGGGCTCGTAGGCGGCACCCATGAAGTACGAGTCGTTGCGCGCCAGGTCCTCGTCGGAATAGAACAGGCCCACCATCCAGTCGACGCGGTCGGTCGAACCCGTCAGGCGGAACTCCTGGCTGAAGTTCTCGAACGCGACCAGCGAGTAATCCTCCTCCGGCGGCCGGTACATGATGTCGGCGGCGGTGTAGTCGAAGTCGATGCTGGTGATCGCGTCCCAGTTGCGGAGCGCCGTGATCGAGGTCAGCACGGCTTCGTTGGCCCATGGCGTCGTCCAGTTGACCTCGGCCGAGATGCCCTTGTCCTTGAGGTCCTGCTCGGTGGTGCGGTTGGCATAGCCGAGGCGGCGGTCGAGGTCGGGCACCGGGATCACGCCCTCGCCACCCGGCGTCAGTCCGTCGATGATGGCCGCGGTCGGCCCGCGATGGGTCGTCATGGTGACGCAGCAGTTCTCTTCGCGGCTGGCATAGTCGGCCACGAAGTTGATGTTCAGGGTGTCGGTCGGCTCGAACAGCAGCTGGGCGCGCACCGCATGGTAGTTCTGGTCGCCGTCATCGGTTTCCTGGCGCGGGCCGTTGGCGGTGAACACGTCATCCACGCCATCGCGCTTGCGCTTGGTGGCATAGATGCGGAACGCGGCGTTTTCGCCCAACGCGTCGTTGTAGGAGCCGGAGACGCCGAACAGGCCGTAGTTGCCCGCCGTGACCTCGGCTTCGACGCTCTGCGAATAGTTGGGGCGACGGGTGATCACGTTGATCACGCCCGCCGAGGTGTTCTTGCCGAATACCGTGCCCTGCGGGCCCTTCAGCACTTCGATCCGCTCAAGCTCGCCCAGGTCGCCGAAGGAGACGCTGTTGCGGGCGCGGTACACGCCGTCGATGACCACGCCGACCGACGACTCCAGGCCGGGGTTGTCGCCAACCGTGCCGATGCCGCGGATGCGCGCGGTGGTCTGCGCCGCCGACTGGGTGCTGGTGACGGTGAGGCCGGGCACCAGGACCTGCATGTCCTTGATGTCGCGCACGCCGGTATCCAGGAGCAGCTGCTCGGGCAGTACGTTGATCACGATCGGCACGTCCTGCAGCGCCTCTTCCCGCTTCTGCGCGGTGACCGTGATGCCTGAAAGCGTTGTGGGTCGTTCTTCAGCCGCTGGCGCGGCATCCTGGGCATGCGCCGTGGACACCAGTGCGGGACTTGCAAGGATGGCGATGAGCGCGGTGGTGAGCGCGTGGCGTTGCAGATGGCCTGAGACCATGGGTGTCCCCCTACGATGGATGTTGTTTCGGTCATCGGTGTCGGCGCGGCCGCCGCCATGAAATGCATGGCGGAACGCACGGGGCCGGCGTGGGGGACTGGCCCGGTGCTGCGGTTTTCGCAACCTTGTGGCGACGCTAGCACAATTCCGGACGCATGCGTATGTGCGCCGCGGCCGGCCGCGGCACGGTCCATTCATGCCGGCCAGCACCGCCGCGCGCGACAATGCGCGCATGACTGCAGATACCTCCCCGGCCAGCGCCCGACCCGACCCCCAGCCATCTCCCGACCCGCGCCTGCTGGCGGACTGGCGACGGCGACTGGAGGCGGGTTTCGGATGACATCCGTACCCTGCTTGCACAGGTCGTGGCGGAGGGCGGCCCGGCGCTGGCGGACCATTTCTACGGCAACATGCTGGACGACCCGAGGGCGGCCCGGTATCTCGACCTCGACCAGGTGCGCGAGCGCCTGAAACCGTCGCTGCAGCGCTGGCTCGTGCAGCTGCTTGCCGCGCGCGCGGACGACGTCGAGGCGCTGCAGACCACCCAGGAACACATCGGCCACGTCCACGCTCGCATCGGGATCCCGGTCGACCTGGTCGGTCGCGGCGCCCGCATGCTGAAGGACGACCTGCACGCGGGCATCCGCCGGCACGCGCGGGATGGGGACGTCGCACTGGACGCCATCATCTGCGCCGACGGCCTGGTCGACATCGCGCTGGAATCGATGACCCGCGCCTACAGCCGCGCGCGCGAAGCCGCGGGCCAGGTGGACGGCGCCTTCCGGCTGTTCTCGCTGATCCAGAACATCGGCACCGAGCGCGAACGCCACCGCGCGCTGCTGCTGACCTGGGAGAACGCGCTGATCTACTCGCTGACCTCGGACCACCCCGGCCCGGCGGCGGCGCTGCAGGTCTCTCGCTCCGAATTCGGGCTCTGGTTCCTGCACAAGGGCATGGCCAGCTTCGGCGACACCGCCGAGACCCGCGAGGTCAACCTCATCGCCGCGCGTATCGACGGCACGCTGCGCGCGCGCCTGCCCGAAGCCGGCACGCCGTCCGAGCGGCGCGAACTGCTGGACGAACTTCGCGCCGACGCCGATGCCATCCGCAGCCTGGTGTCGATGCTGTTCGACGGCATCGGCGACCTCGAGTCCGGCCGTGACGCGCTCACGCGCCTGCTCAACCGCCGCTTCCTGCCCACCATCCTGCGACGCGAGATCGCGCTGCAGGCCAATACCGGGCGCCAGTTCGCGGTGCTCATGCTCGACCTGGACCACTTCAAGTCGATCAACAACAGCCATGGCCACGAGGCCGGCGACCGCGCACTCAAGCACGTCGCGGCCCTGCTGGTCGAAAACACGCGCGGCAGCGACTACCTGTTCCGCTACGGCGGCGAAGAGTTCGTGGTGGTCCTGGGCTCGGTCTCCGGCGAGGACGCGACGGCGATCGCCGAAGGCCTGCGCCACGCGATCGCCACGTCGCCGGTGATCCTTGCCGACGGCAACGGCCTGCAGCTCAGCGCCAGCATCGGCGTCGCCATGCAGGACGGCCACCCGGACTACGAGCGCGTGCTGTCCCGCGCCGACGCGGCGATGTACCAGGCCAAGCGTGGCGGCCGCGACCGCGTGGTGGTGGCCGAGGGCGAACTTCCGGAGACACCCGGCGCACGCGCGCTCCGCGGCTGAGCGCCGGCCCCGCCCGGCTACAATCCGGGGCCGGGCGCATCCCTCGCGCGCCCTGCCGCCGGACGAATGACGCTGGACAGAAAGCCCGAACACACGCCGTTGATGAAGCAGTACTTCGCCGCCAAGGCGGAGCACCCCGACGTGCTCCTGTTCTTCCGCATGGGCGACTTCTACGAGCTGTTCCACGACGACGCCCGCAAGGCGGCGAAGCTGCTCGACATCACCCTGACCCAGCGCGGCGCGTCGGGCGGTCAGCCGATCCCGATGGCCGGCGTGCCGCACCACTCCGCCGAGGGCTATCTCGCGCGCCTGGTGGCGCTGGGCGAATCGGTGGCGATCTGCGAGCAGGTCGGCGACCCGGCGACCAGCAAGGGCCTGGTCGAACGCAAGGTGGTGCGCATCGTCACGCCGGGCACGGTCACCGACGAGGCGCTGCTGTCCGAACGCCGCGATACGCTGCTGCTCGCTGTCAGCCGCGGCGGCACGTCGTCCAGGGGCTTCAGCTACGGCCTGGCCTGGGCGGACCTTGCCGGCGGGCGCTTCCTCGCCAACGAGGTGGTCGGCGAAGACGCGCTGGAGGCCGAGCTCGCGCGCCTTGATCCCGCCGAGCTGCTGCTGCCCGACGAGGAGGGCTGGCCCGCATTCGCCACCGGCCGCGGCGGCCTGCGCCGGCGCGCGCCCTGGCTGTTCGACGCCGATGGCGGGCGGCGCCAGCTGCTGCAGTTCTTCGGGCTGCACGACCTCGGCGCGTTCGGCATCGAGGACCGTCCGCAGGCCATCGCCGCGGCCGGTGCCCTGCTGGGCTATGTCGAGGAGACGCAGAAGCAGCGCCTGCCGCACCTGACCGCGATCGCGCTGGAATCCAGCGACGGCGCGATTGCCATGAACGCGGCCACTCGCCGCCATCTCGAGCTCGACACGCGGGTGGACGGCGAGCAGAAGCACACCCTGCTCGGCGTGCTCGACAGCACGGTGACGCCGATGGGCGGGCGCCTGCTGCGGCGCTGGCTGCATCGCCCGCTGCGCGACCGCACGATCGTCGGCCAGCGCCAGCACGCAGTCGGCGCGCTGATCACCGACGGCGTCGAGCGCGACCTGCGCGAGCGCTTCCGCGCGCTCGGCGACGTCGAACGCATCCTCTCGCGCATCGCGCTGCGATCCGCGCGCCCGCGCGACCTGTCCACCCTGCGCGATGCGCTGGGCCTGCTGCCGGCACTGCGCGCGGCGCTCGCCGCGGTGGATTCCCCGCGGCTGCAGGCGCTGGTGGCCGGCCTGGGTGAGCACGCGGCCCAGGCGGCGCTGCTGGCGGAGGCCCTGGTCGAGCAGCCGCCGGTCCTCGCCCGCGACGGCGGCGTGTTCGCCGACGGCCACGACGCCGAGCTTGCCGAACTGCGCCGGCTGTCGACCCATGCCGACCAGTTCCTCATCGACCTCGAGGCGCGCGAGCGCGCGGCCAGCGGCATCGCCACGCTCAAGGTCGGCTACAACCGCGTGCACGGCTATTACCTCGAGATCGGCAAGGCGCACGTGGCGAAAGCGCCAACCCATTACACCCGGCGGCAAACGCTGACCAACGCCGAGCGCTACATCACCGAGGAGCTGAAGGGTTTCGAAGACAAGGTGCTGTCGGCGCGCGAACGCGCGCTGGCCCGCGAGCGCCTGCTCTACGAACAGATCCTCGACGAACTCAACCTGCACCTGGAGTCGCTCAAGCGCTGCGCCGCGGCGCTGGCCGAACTCGACGTGCTCGCCGGCCTGGCCGAGCGCGCGCTGGCGCTGGACTGGTCGCGGCCGGAGCTGGTTGAAGATGCCTGCCTAGAGATCGAACGCGGCCGCCATCCGGTGGTGGAAGCGGTGCGCGACGAACCCTTCGAACCCAACGACCTGATGCTTGACGGCAATCCGGATGCCAGCGCGCGCCGGATGCTGGTCATCACCGGCCCGAACATGGGCGGCAAGAGCACCTACATGCGCCAGAACGCGCTGATCGTGCTGCTGGCCTGCATCGGCAGCTTCGTGCCCGCGGCGCGCGCGCGCATCGGCCCGATCGACCGCATCCTCACCCGCATCGGCGCCGGCGACGACCTCGCCCGCGGCCAGTCGACCTTCATGGTCGAGATGAGCGAGACCAGCCACATCCTGCACCATGCGACCGAGCATTCCCTGGTGCTGATGGACGAGATCGGGCGCGGCACGTCCACCTACGACGGCCTGGCGCTGGCCGAGGCCTGCGCGCGCCATCTGGCCGCGCACAACCGCTGCTACACGCTGTTTGCAACCCATTACTTCGAGCTCACCGCGCTGGCCACGCCGGGCAGCGGCATCGCCAACGTGCACCTGGACGCGGTCGAGCACGGCGACAAGCTGGTGTTCATGCACGCAGTCAAGGATGGTCCGGCCAACCGGAGCTTCGGCCTCCAGGTCGCAGCCCTGGCCGGACTGCCGAAACCGGTCCTGCGCCAGGCGCGCGCGCGGCTTGCCGAACTCGAGCAGCATGGCCAGCCCGCATCGCCGCCGCTGTCGGCGGAAGCGCTCGACGCGCCGCAGCAGTTCGGGCTGTTCGCGCCGTCGTCGGCGGCGCTGGAAGCGCTGGCCGGCATCGACCCCGACGACCTCACGCCAAAGCAGGCGCTGGAAGCGCTGTACCGGCTGAAGGCGCTGTCATGAGCGCGCCCCCCGATCTCCGCGTGCGCGTGGATGCCCTGCTCACGGGCATCGCCGTGCCCTACACCCGGCCGGGCAGTCGAAGCGGCATCGCCAAGCATCCGCGCAGCGGCCAGGTACGGATCACCGCCACCGGCCTGGAATGCGACGAGCAGGGCGACCTGCGCGTGCACGGCGGCGTCGACAAAGCGGTGCACCACTATCCCTTCGAGCACTACGCGACGTGGCGCACGGAGCTCGGAGCGCTTCCGGTGCTCGCCACGCCGGGGGCATTCGGCGAGAACGTCAGCAGCCAGGGGCTGGACGAAAGCATGGTCTGCATCGGCGACCGCTTCGCGTTCGGCAGCGCGGTGCTCGAGGTCAGCCAGGGGCGCCAGCCGTGCTGGAAGCTCAACGACCGGTTCGGCGTACCGGACATGGCACGCCGCGTGCAGGAAAGCGGCCGCACGGGCTGGTACTACCGCGTGCCGCAGCCCGGCGTGGCGGAGGCTGGCGACACCCTGCGCCTGCTTGAGCGTCCGTGGCCGGACTGGTCGCTGCAGCGCCTCAACCGCCTGCTGTTCGACCGGGTGCTCGATCCTTCGGCGCTTGAGCCGACGCTGGCGCTGCCGCTGGTGCCTTCCTGGCGCAGGCTGGTCGAGCGTCGCCTGCAGCTGCACACCGTCGAGCACTGGGGCCCGCGCATCGATGGACCCGACCCTGATCAGGCACCACGCAGCCGCGAGCCCTGACGCGTTCGCGTGGCGCACCGTTGCGCCATCGAAACGACGTAGCATCGGGAGCCCGACACCGAGGACACCAACATGGCCAACCTGACCGACGATCTCCTTGCCCAGCTCCAGGGCGCACCCGCGCAGCAGGTCGCGCAGCAGCTGGGCGTCGCACCGGCGCAGGCGTCCGACGCGATCCGCGCGGCGCTGCCGCTCCTGATGGGCGCACTTGGCAAGAACGCCAGCCAGCCACAGGGCGCGCAGGCGCTGTACGGCGCGCTGCAGAAAGACCATGCGGGCCTCGACCTGGCCGGGGTGATGGGCGCGGTGCTTGGCGGTGGCAGCGCCGGTGGCGCCAATGCGGGCGCCGGCCAGGGCGGCGCGATCCTCGGCCACATCTTCGGCGGCAACCAGCCGCGCGCCGAAGCCGGCGTCGCGCAGGCCACCGGGCTGGGCCAGGGCCAGGCCGGGCAGCTGATGAAGATCCTGGCGCCGATCGTGATGGCCTACCTCGCCAAACAGATGTTCCAGCAGCGCCAGGCCGGTGCCAGCGGCGACGGCGCAGACGCACTGGGCAGCATCCTCGGACAGGAGCAGCGGTCGATCCGCGAGCAGTCCGGCGCGGGCGGCCTGCTGGGCGCCGTGCTCGACCAGGACGGCGACGGGCAGCTCGGCATCGGCGACCTGATGAAGCTTGGCGGCGGTCTGTTCGGGAAGAAGTAAAGCCGGCGATAGCCAGGCGCTATCAATCGAAGGCCTCAAATCGATTTCATCTTTCAATCACGCGGCCTTAGAGTCAAGGCCGACCACCACGGCACTGGGAGCCAGCGCATGAACAAGCCCTCCGACGACGGGAAGAAATGCCCCGTCACCCATCTCACCACCGATTTCGGCGCCCCGGTTCCGGACAACCAGAACAGCCTCACCGCCGGCCCGCGCGGCCCGCTGCTGTCGCAGGACGTCTGGCTGCACGAGAAGCTCGGCAACTTCGTGCGCGAGGTGATCCCCGAGCGGCGCATGCACGCCAAGGGCTCCGGCGCCTTCGGCACCTTCACCGTCACCAATGACATCACGAAGTACACCCGCGCGAAAATCTTCGAGGCCGTCGGCAAGACGACCGGGATGTTCGCCCGCTTCACCACCGTCGCCGGCGAGCGTGGCGCGGCGGACGCCGAGCGCGACATCCGCGGCTTCGCGCTGAAGTTCTACACCGAGGAAGGCAACTGGGACATGGTGGGCAACAACACCCCCGTGTTCTTCATCCGCGACCCGCGCAAGTTCCCCGACCTCAACAAGGTGGTGAAGCGCGACCCGCGCACCAACCTGCGTTCGGCGACCAACAACTGGGACTGGTGGACGCTGCTGCCCGAGGCGCTGCACCAGGTCACGATCGTCATGAGCGACCGCGGCATTCCGGCCAGCTACCGCCACATGCACGGCTTCGGCTCGCATACCTACAGCTTCTGGAACGAAGCCGGCGAACGCTTCTGGGTGAAATTCCACTTCCGCACGCAGCAGGGCATCAGGAACCTGAGCGATGCCGAGGCCGCGGACATCATCGGCAATGATCGCGAGAGCCACCAGCGCGACCTTTACGACGCGATCGAGCGCGGCGAATTCCCGAAGTGGAAGCTGTACATCCAGGTCATGCCGGAAGCCGAAGCGGAGAAGGTGCCCTACCACCCCTTCGACCTGACCAAGGTCTGGCCCAAGGGCGACTACCCGCTGATCGAGGTCGGCGAGTTCGAGCTCAACCGCAATCCGGAAAACTTTTTCGCCGACGTCGAACAGGCCGCGTTCGCACCCAGCAACCTGGTGCCCGGCATCAGTGCGTCGCCGGACAAGATGCTGCAGTCGCGCCTGTTCAACTACGCCGACGCGCAGCGCTACCGCCTGGGCACCAACTACCAGCAGATCCCGGTCAACGCCGCGCGCTGCCCGGTCAACAGCAACCATCGCGACGGCATCGGACGGGTCGACGGCAACTACGGCAGCCGCCTCCACTACGAGCCCAACAGCTTCAACCAGTGGCAGGAACAGCCGCAGTTCCGCGAGCCGCCGCTGCAGATCACCGGCGACGCCGACTGGTGGGACTTCCGCGACGACGATGCCAACTACTACAAGCAGCCCGGCGACCTGTTCCGGCTGATGACGCCGGACAAGCAGCAGCTGCTGTTCGACAACACCGCGCGCGCGATGGGCGACGCGCCGGACTTCATCAAGCAGCGCCACGTCGACAACTGCACGAAGGCCGATCCGGCGTATGGCGCCGGCGTGGAGGCGGCATTGCGCAAGCTCGGCGCGTTTGCCGGCACCACCTCGCCCAACAGCCTGGGTGAGCAGGAGCCGCGCTCGGAAAGCTGATTGTCCGGTTCCGATGCTGCAACGCGAAGGCCGCGACGCCCATGGAGTCGCGGCCTTTTTTTCGGTTCTTCTCCCAAGTGAGGGAGAGACGTACGGCCGACCCGGCGGAGTGGTTCTTCTCGCGGCTCCGGGGTGCTGACGTGACAGTTGGAGCACGGTGTTGCGCGGGAGCTGCTCCGTTCTGGTCCGCGCTGCCCGTCCCGTGCATTTCTCCGATGTAACCCGCGCTGCCCGTCCCGTGCATTTCTCCGATGTAACCCGCGCTGCCCGTCCCGCGCACAGGGGGTGTGCTGCGCCGGCCGTCTCCGCGTCCTGCTCCCAGCGGCCGGGCGCCGGCCATCCATGGCCGGCTCTCCGCACACCCCCTGTGCACGGGACGGGCCGTGGCGTTTTCCTGCTTCGGGACGGAGATCAAGAGCGGGCGCGCGCTCGCGAGCGTAGGGGTCGCCCTGGCGTGGCTGTGCCGCTTGATCCGGTGACGATCCAACCGGTTTCGACGTCGACTCGACGTTGCCTTCGTCCCCGACCGCGCAAAAGGTTCGGGCCCG